>BEIP01000340.1 GCA_002898955.1 bacterium HR39
GGGGCCGGCGCGGGCGACGGCGGCGGAGGCGCTGGACGCGGGGTCGGTCCGGAGGCCGCGCGTTCCGCACCGGCCGGCGGCGCGTCCGCCACCCCTCCGGCCGGCCCTTCGCCCCCGGTCGGTGCCGGCGGGGCAGGAGTAGCGGACTGCGGCCCGGCGGAGCGGGAGGGCCGTGCCGGCTGCGGCTGTCCCGGTGCTCCGGCGGCTTCGGTCCGCTCCCCGGAACCGGGCGGGGATGTGGCTCCGGCGGGAGGCTCGCCGGGCGCCTTCTCCGCCAGCAGCGGCGCCGCCGGACGCGGCTGCGGCGGAGCCGGCAGCGGCTCGAGGTCCAGCACCCAGCGCCAGCGCGGGCTCTCCCCCGAGGGCGGCAGCCACATTTCGTCGACCACCCGCGCCGGACGGGCGAGGTCCACCACCACGCGCGAGCGTCCCGGCTCCAGCTTGCCGTAGCGGTGGCCGGTGGCGAGCCCGCGCGGCCGACCGAGGGGATGGGGCGGGATGCGGAAGCGCGCTTCCGGCATGTCGACCACGAGGCGCGGCGGGTCGACGAGCAGCCTCGCCTTGAATTCGTAGCGGCCGGTGCTATCGATGACGATGCGCGTGCGGGGACCGTGAACGCCGAATCTCAGGCCGTCCACGAGCAGATCCCCGCCGGCCCGAACCGATCCGCAGACGGCCAGCACAAGGAGAACCGCGATCGTCGGCAGCAGTGCCACACACGGCCACCTTCTCCGGACCGCGCACGGCGGTCGCGCTGTCGACGTCCCCGCTTCTCTCCTCACACGTCCCTCTCCGAACGTTCCCGCGACGGTCGCCGCGCGGGCGCGGCAGCCGGCCGCGCGCCAAGATAACCGATCCGGGCCCGGTGCGACAGGGGGCGCCCGGCCGCGGGAGACGGTGCGCGGACCGCGCCGGCCGTCCGGCCACCTCCGTCCGCACGGCGGCGCAGCGATCGCCGTCGTGAACCCGCGCGGATGCCCCACCGTAGAAACCGGTGAAGGGGACGCTGCCGCGTCCCGGCGGACCGGATCGGGTCACATTCGGTCCCGTCAACCCGAATCGAGCGGCCGTGGTGCGCGAGCGCGCCCGAGGGCGCTGCCCGCCCGGCCGCGGGAGTACCGTCACGATGACCAAGCGCATGCTCATCGACGCCACCCACCCGGAAGAGACGCGGGTGGCCATCTGCGAGGACGGCAGACTGATCGACTTCGACATCGAGATCGCCAGCCGCCGTCAGCTCAAGGGTAACATCTATCTCGCCAAGGTCGTCCGGGTCGAACCTTCGCTGCAGGCCGCCTTCGTCGACTACGGCGGCAATCGGCACGGCTTCCTGCCCTTCAGCGAGATCCATCCCGACTACTACCAGATCCCGCAGGCCGACCGGGAGGAGCTGGAGCGGCTGGAGCGGGAGCTCGAGGCCCGCGCCAACGCCGAGAGCCAGGCCGAGGAGAACGCCAACGGCACCACCGTCACCCAGGACGCGGAGGAGGAGACCGCCGACGTCCTCGAGGAGATCCGCCGGCGGCGGGCCCGGATCCTGCGCTCCTACCGCATCCAGGAGGTGATCCGGCGCCGGCAGATCATGCTGGTGCAGGTGGTCAAGGAGGAGCGCGGCACCAAGGGCGCGGCGCTCACCACCTACATCTCCCTGCCGGGCCGCTACTGCGTGCTGATGCCCAACACGCCGAAGGGCGGCGGCATTTCGCGCAAGATCGCCGATCCCGCCGAGCGCCGGCGGCTCAAGAAGATCGCCGAGGAGCTCGGCGTGCCGGAGGGCATGGGGCTCATCATCCGCACCGCCGGCCAGGAGCGCACCAAGGCGGAGATCCGGCGCGACTACGAGTATCTGGTGCGCCTGTGGAACGACATCCGCCAGAAGGTGCTCTCCAGCATCGCGCCGTGCCTGATCTACGAGGAGAGCGACCTCGTCACCCGGGCGCTGCGCGACCTCTACACCCGTGACATCGAGGAGATCCTGATCGAGGGCGAGGAGGCCTGGCGGCGGGCGCGCGAGGTGATGAAGATCATGAGCCCGAGCCGGGTGCGGCTGGTGAAGCAGTACACCGGCGAGGTGCCCCTCTTCGCCCGCTACGGCATCGAGGACCAGCTCGACGCCATGATGAGCCCGGTGGTGCAGCTGCCATCGGGCGGTTCCATCGTCATCCACGCCACCGAGGCGCTCACCGCCATCGACGTCAACTCGGGCAAGTCCACCCGCGAGCGGCACATCGACGAGACGGCCCTCAAGACCAACCTCGAGGCGGCGGAGGAAATCGCCCGCCAGCTCCGGCTGCGCGACATCGCCGGGCTCGTGGTGGTGGACTTCATCGACATGAACGATCCGCGCCACCAGCGGCAGGTGGAGCGGCGGCTGCGCGAGGCCCTCAAGGCCGACCGGGCGCGCATCCAGATGGGCCGCATCTCGAGCTTCGGCCTGCTCGAGCTTTCGCGCCAGCGGCTGCGGCCGAGCATCCTCGAGCTCTCCACCCAGATCTGTCCGCACTGCGCCGGCACGGGTCTCGTGCGCTCGACCGAGAGCCTGGCGCTGCACGTGCTGCGGCGCATCCAGGACGAGGGCCTCAAGGGCGAGGCGGCGACGCTGGCCGTGCGGGTGCCCACCGACGTCGCCCTCTACCTCCTCAACCGCAAGCGCGACGTGCTGAGCGGGCTCGAAAAGCGCTACGGGATGGAGGTGCGGATCGAGGTCGAGGAGCACTCCGGCCCCGAGCCCTTCACCATCGAGATCGTCGCCCGCCGCGAGGCGCCGCGGGCCGAGATTTCGGCCACCGCGGCGGAGACGCGGCCGGCGGGCGAGCCGGCCGCGGCCGGGACCGCCGAGGCCGAGACGGCCGAAGCGAAGGCCGGGCGTCGCCGCCGTCGCCGGCGCCGTCGCCGCCGCGGCGAGCAGGCCGAAGCGGCGGAAGCCGCCACGCCG
>BEIP01000341.1 GCA_002898955.1 bacterium HR39
GGGATCGAGGTCGATCTCGCCGCGGATGGCCCGGTAGAGCGCAACGGGCCCATCGATCCGGCGCAGCAGCGCGAGGAGCCGCGCCCGCACGGCGGCCGCGGCGGCCGTCCGTTCCGCCGGGTGGAGGTCGGCCCTGCGCGCCAGCAGCTCGCCGCGCAGGGCACGCTTCAACTCGCGCACCTCGCCGGCACCGCTCACCGGACCCCGTCCCCGAAGGTCCGCCAGCCCGCGAGGATGCGGGCGGCGGTGGTGATCCAGCAGGCGGTGCCGAAGAGCACCGCCAGCAGGGGAAACTGCCGCGGCCACAGGCAGCAGAGCACGAAGAAGGCGATGGTCTCGGTCCCCTCCGTAAGTCCGCCGAGGTAGTAGAGCGACTTGATCCCGCGGGCGCGGGTCTCGAGGCCGCGGCGCGCCGCCACCGCCGCGAAGGCGAGGAACGAGCTGCCGGTGCCGACGAAGGAGAACAGCAGGAACGCCGCGGCCAGGGCGTTCCTGGCGGGGTCGGCCAGGGCGAAGGCGAAGGCGGTGCCGGAATATGCCACGAAGTCGAGGACGATGTCGAGGAAGCCGCCGCGGTCCGTGATGCCCCGCACCCGCGCCACCGCGCCGTCGAGCCCGTCGAGGATCCGCCCGGCCAGGAAGAGGGCGAGCCAGCTGCCGTAGGAGCCGAGCGCGATCGCCATCATGGCGGCGAGGGCGAGGGCGAAGCCGGAGAGCGTCAGGACATCCGCTCCGATCCCCAGCCGGGCGAGCTCCCGCCCCGCCCGATCCAGCCACGGATCCAGCCGCCGGCGCAGCGCCGCGTCCAGCACGGAGCCCTCACTCGCTCCGTCGCTCGAGACGCACCACGCGCCCGCCACCCTGCGGCGCGGACGGCGGGGCGTGCGACCCGTCGGTCGGGCCCGTCGTCGTGGGGAAGGAGGGCGGAGCGGCATCCGCGGCACCCGCAGCCGGCGGTCTGGCCGCCTCTCCGGCCGCGGCGACGCGCCGCTCCAGCTCCTCGGCGAGGCGCATGCGCCGCGCCACCACCACGCCCACGGGCAGGCTCGCGAGATAGGCGAGCCCGATGACCATGAGCGTCGCCCACGGTTCGGTGACGAGGAACACCGCCACCATCACCGCCGCCACCAGGGCCGGCACCACGTAGTCGGGCGGGATGCGCAGGCGCTTGATGGAGAAGGTGGGAACGCGGCTCACCATCATCACCGCCACGAACAGGGTCATGGCGGCAACGAGCGGCCAGCTGCGGAAGAACGCCGCGCCGGTGGCAAGCCAGGCGACGAGCGGCAGCAGGCACAGGCCGGCGGCGGCCGGGGCCGGGATGCCCTTGAAGAACCACAGCATCCAGCGCGGACGCTGGGGATCGTCGAGCTCCACGTTGAAGCGGGCGAGGCGCAGCGCGCAGCAGGTGGCGAACAGCATGGCGAGCGCCCAGCCCACGCCCCGCACCTCGCGCAGCGACCACAGATAGGCGATGACCGCGGGAGCCACGCCGAAGCTCATGAAGTCGGCCAGCGAATCGAGCTGGGCGCCGAGGCGGCTTTCGATGCGCAGCAGCCGCGCCGAGCGGCCGTCCAGCCCGTCGAACACGCAGGCGAGCCCCACGAGCGCCACCGCCAGCTCCCAGCGGGCGTCGAAGGCGTAGCGCATGCCGGTCATGCCGGCACACAGGCCGAGCACGGTGAAGACATTGGGGACCAGGTGGACGAGCGGCCGCTCGGCGACGCGCCGCCGCCCCACCTTCAGGCTGCGCCCGAACTCCCTCACGACCGCACTCCCCGCTCGATGGACAGCCGTCCGGCGAGATCGGCCAGCACCGTCTCGCCGGCCACGGCCCGCTGCCCCAACAGGACGCACGGCATCGTACCCTCGGGCAGGTAGACGTCGCAACGGCTGCCGAAGCGGATGAGGCCGATCCGCTCGCCCGGCGCGAGCCGCGTGCCCGGCTCCACGAAGGGGACGATGCGGCGCGCCACCAGCCCGGCGATCTGCACGAGCCCCACCTCGACGCCCCGCTCGCTCTCGATCAGCCAGGAACGCCGCTCGTTCTCTTCGCTGGCCTTGTCCAGCGACGCGTTCAGGAAGCGCCCCGGATGGTGCACGCTGCGGCGCACCGTGCCGGGGACCGGCGTGCGGTTGACGTGCACGTCGAAGACGTTCATGAAGATGCTCACGCACGGCAGCGGCCGGTCGCCGAGGCCGAGCTCGGCCGGCGGCACGCGCGGCGCCACGGCGCACACCACGCCGTCGGCCGGGCTCACCACCAGATCGGGGTCGAGCGGCGTGACGCGCGGCGGATCGCGGAAGAAGTACGCGCACCAGGCCGTCGCGACGAGCCCGAGCCAGAACAGCGGCTTCCACAGGAAACCCAGCACCACCGCGAGCGCGAAGAACAGGGCCACGAACGGCCAGCCTTCGCGGTGGACGGGCACCAGCACCCGCTCCAGCGGGTTCACGCGCTCGCGGTTCTCGACGGAGAGGTGGGACACGGCGTCGCCCGCGCGGCCGGGATTGCGGCGGTCTTGTCGCAGGGAGGTGTAGGGCGGCAGGCGCGCCGGTAAAGCGTCCGGCCGATCCCTCGCGTGCCGCCGGGGTTGCGGACCCCGTCGAACGGTGGCAGGGTTCGCGCGCGCTTAACCTCCGGTTCATCCGGATCGTGCAGGATCGCGCAGGACGCGCATCCGCCGAGGAGGTCCCACCGGCCCATGCCCCGACGGTCCGCTCCGGCGTCCGCCTCCCTCGCGGCGTCGCTCCTGATCGCGCTGCTCGCGGCCGTGGCCAGCGCCACAATCCTGCTCTGGCAGGCGGGCCGTGCCCGCGTGGCGGAGCTCGAGGAGCGGGTGGCGGCGCTGTCGGTCGAGAACCGCACGCTGCGCGCCCGCTTCGAGCGGCGCCTCGCCGAACTCGCGCAGGAGTC
>BEIP01000342.1 GCA_002898955.1 bacterium HR39
CACCACCTTGACACCCTCGGCGTTGCAGAATCGCAGCACGGCCGCCACCTGCTCTCGGGTCTCTGGCAGGACCACCGCGAGCGGCCGATTGCGATAGGCCGTGAGCCCGTCGCACTCGTAGGCGCGCAGCTCGTCGGGATCGTCGATCACGCCCCCCTCTTCCGGCACGATCTCGCGCAGGGCGGCGACGATGGCTTCGCGCCGCGCGAGGATCTCCGGATCGGGCTCGGGCAGTCTCACGCTCACGGCCAATGCCTCCCCGCCTGCCGCCGGGCGCAATATGGCGCGGGCCCGCGCGCTTCAGGAGGTGCCGTCGAACTGCAAAAGCGCCCGGCCCGGGACGCCGAGCTTCTCCATGCCCTTCAGATGGACGAGCTCGATGAGGAACAGCGCGCCCACCGGCTCTGCCCCCACCTTGCGCAGCAGTTCCACCGCGGCGGCGGCGGTGCCGCCGGTGGCGATCAGATCGTCCACCACCAGCGCGCGGCTTCCCGGCTTCACGAGCCCTTCCGCCATCTGCAGGGTGTCGCTTCCGTATTCGAGGTCGTAGGAGTGGCTCACCACGACGCCGGGAAGCTTGCCCACCTTGCGCACCATGACGAAGCCGATGCCGAGCTCCAGCGCCAGCGGCGCGGCCAGCAGGAAGCCGCGCGATTCGATGGCGGCCAGCACGGCGGGGCGGAAGTCCCGGGCGAGCTCCGCGAGGCGGCGGATGGTCTCGCTCCAGGCCCCGGTGTCGACGAGCAGGGTGGAGATGTCGTAGAACAGGACGCCGGGCTTGGGGCAATCGGGAATCCTGCGGATGCGCGCACCGAGGTCCATCGGAGCTCTCCTCCCTCGTGCCGTGGGGAACTGCCGCGGCGGGAAGGTGCCACGGCGCGAAGCGGGCGCAAGCCGCCGGCGGCTGCTGGTCGCGCTGGGCATGCTCCTGCTGGTCGCGGGCGCCCGGGCGGAAAGCGGGAAGGACAGGGGGCGGACCGGCCTGCCGCGGCTGCGGGCGGTGCTGGTCACGACGGACGGCCGCCACCCGCTGGAGCTGGAGCTCGCCGCCACGCCCGAAGCGCGCATGCGCGGGCTCATGCACCGCGAGAGGGTGGCCGAGGGGACCGGCATGCTGTTCGACTTCGGGAGCGAGCGGCGGGTCTCCATGTGGATGAAGGACACGCCCGCTTCCCTCGACATGCTCTTCCTCGATGCGGAGCTGCGGGTGGTCCACATCGTCGAGCGCACCGAGCCCTTCTCGCTCGCGGCCATCACGGCGCCGGTGCCGGTGCGCTGGGTGCTGGAGGTGCCGGCGGGCACGGTCGCGCGCAGCGGCGCGCGCGTGGGCGACCGGCTGGAGGTGGCGTGGCCGGAGGACCGTCCGGTGCGGCCCTGAGGGCTCAGGAGGCCGGGACGGCCTGCGGTTCGGGAGCGGCCGCGGTGCCGGTGCGGGGCAGCACCCGCCGGACCACGTAGAGGGCGATGCCGGCCGCCACCGAGACGTTGAGGCTCTCCATGCGCGGATCGGTGGTGATGCGGGCCAGCTCGTCGCAGGTCTCGCCCACCAGCCGGCGGATGCCCGAGCCCTCGCTGCCGAACACCAGCACCCGCCGCGGTGCGTCGGCGAGCGCCTCGATGGGGGTGGGAGCCTCGGCGTCGAGACCGGTGACGCGATAGCCCGCCTCCTTGAGGCGCAGGAGCGCCCGGGTGAGGTTCACCACCTCCACCACCGGGATCATGTCCACCGCCCCGGCGGCGGCACGTGCGCAGGCACCGTTGAGCTCGGCGCTGCGCCGCTCCTGCACCACGACCGCGTTCACCCCCATGGCCACGGCGGTGCGCAGGATCGCACCCATGTTGCGGGGGTCGGTGATCTGGTCGAGCATCAGGAACAGGCTGCGCGGACCCTGGATGGCGAGGATGCGCTCGAGCGGCACCGGCGGCAGCGGCGCCACCTTGAGGGCGACGCCCTGGTGGGTCGCGCCTTCCGGCAGCACCCGGGCCACCTCGCGCGGCGAGACGATGCGGATCTCGAGGCCGGGACGCTCGACGGCCCTGCCGAGGCGCTCGAGGGCCTGCTTCGTGGCGAGCAGCAGATGGCAGGTGCGGCGCGGGTTCTGCAGCGCCGCCCGCACGGCGTGGATGCCGTAGTACCAGTGGTGGCCGCCCGGGTCCCGGCCGCCGGCCGGCCGTTCCCGTCCGCCGCGGGCCGCGGGCCGGCCCTTCGCGCCGGCGGGAGCTCCGCCCCGCTCCTTCTGCGTCGGCCGGTCGCCGCGCACGCCCTCCCGCGATTCCGGCCGCGCCGGCTTGCGCTCCTCCCCGTTCGCGCTCATGCTCCCTCCTGCCCCGTGCGGCGCGCCCGCGGCGTCCGGCGGGCCGCGTCCGGGCGGGAGATGTGCCTGCGCCGCCGCCGTTTCCAGCGCGTGGCGGAAGCTTGACGGCGTCCGCGGCGGAGCCATATTCCGCGCGCGATCCGCCGCCCACCGGCGGTCGTGTGGAGGGGTGGCCGAGTGGTTAAAGGCACCAGACTGTAAATCTGGCGGCGTCACGCCTACGTAGGTTCGAATCCTACCCCCTCCACCACCCCCGCCGGGGATCCGCGGCGCGATGCGGGTGTAGCTCAATGGCAGAGCACCAGCCTTCCAAGCTGGCCGTGGGGGTTCGATTCCCCTCACCCGCTCCAGCCGGCGTCCGCGCGTCCCGGCCCATTCCCCGCGTATCCCGATCATCCAGCAGCGAGCGAGTGCGAGGTACGGCGCCATGTCCAAGCCCAAGTTCGAGCGGACGAAGCCGCATGTGAACGTCGGGACGATCGGCCATGTGGACCATGGCAAGACGACGCTGACGTCGGCGATCACGAAGGTGCTGGCGGAGCTGGGCAAGGCCCAGTACACGAGCTACGACCAGATCGAC
>BEIP01000343.1 GCA_002898955.1 bacterium HR39
CGGGAAAACGCTTGGTGAGGCCGTGCAGCTCCAGACGCGTGCCGGCCGCCCGCGACTCCGCCATCGTCCCCTCCTCGCCGGGCGCGAAGGTGGACCGGAAGGGCGGCGCGGGCAATCGCCGCGCATGCCGCGCGGCACCTCCGGTGCGACACCGTTGACGGGCCGGTGCACGGCGGTCACGCTCGCGCCGCCACGATCACGTGGTCGGGAAGGGAAGGGAAGAGTGCGCCCATGCGCACGTCGTTGCAACAGGAGTGAATAGCCATGGACGCCGGAGGTCGTGGGCGCGTGAGCAGGCTGTTGCAGCGCCGCAACCGTGAAGCGCAGTCCGCCGCCGGAGCGGAGCGGGAGGAGCGTCCCGACGGCGCCGCGCGGGCCGGCCGTCGCGGACACGAGGAGGAGCTGCTGCACCACGTGGCGGCGCTGCGGCGCTACGCGCTCCTGCTGGTGGGCAATCCGGACGACGCCGACGACCTCGTCCAGGAGGCGCTGGTACGCGTGCTCGTGAGGACACGGGTGTGGCGTCCCGTCCGCGATCTTCGGGCATACCTCTTTACGACCCTGCACAACGTCTTCATCGACGAACTGCGGCGCAAACGGCATACTCCGGTGAAGGTGGACGTCGAGGGGCTCGTCGACCGCCTCGCCATCCCCGCGGGACAGACGGACCGGCTGGAATGGCGGGACTTCGTGCGGGCGCTCTCGCGCATTCCGGTGGAACAGCGGGAGGTGGTGCTGCTGGTGGGCATGGAGGGGCTGAGCTACGCCGAGGCCGCGAAGGTGCTGGGGGTGCCGATCGGCACCGTGATGTCGCGGCTCTCGCGCGGCCGCGAGGCGCTCCGCCGGCTCGTCCACCGCGCCGGCCCCCGCCTCAGGGTGGTGGACCGCTCATGATCCTGCGTCGGTTGTCGTGCCACGAGGTCCGCGAATCGGAAGAGGCCGGGTTCGTGGCCTGGGCGGACGGAGCGCTGCGCGGGCGGCGGGCGCGCCGGCTGGCCCGGCGGCTCGCGGCCGATCCCGGTGCCGGTGCCCGCGCCGCGGCCTACCGCGAGCAGAGCGAGATGCTGGCCGGGCTGCGCCTCGCGCTGCCCATGAACGACACGCCGGACTTCCACCCGGAGCTGGTGGGCGCGGTGGCCCGCCGCCTGCAGCGGGTGCGCCGCGCCCAGCGCGCGGCCGCCGGCGCGGCCGTGGCCCTGCTCGCCCTGTGCGGCGTCTGGTGGGCGGCGGGGCCGTTCTCCCCCGGCGACGGCGGTCGGCTGGTGGCGGGCGCCTCCGCATCAGCCGTGACCCGTCCCGACCTCTCGGCGCTGGGGCTCTCCGCCGAGGGCGAGGAGAGCCCGGTTCCCGGCGTGCGCGCCTGGCTCTACCGGGATGCGCAGGGAAGGCCGGTGCGGGTGGTGGTGGCCGTGGGCGAGGAGGCCATGGGGCGGGCGCTCGCCGGCCTGCCGCGCACCCACGTGGCCGTGCAGTGGCGTCGCGGTGCCGTGAGTGCCGCCCTCGTGGCACCGGGTGACAGCCCGTGGCTCGCGCAGGGCATGCACCTCGTCGAAGCGGCCCTGCCGCGGGAGGAGCCCGCGGTCGCGCCGGTGGTGCCCGCCGCCGGCGACGGCAGGACCTCCGCACCCGAGCCGGCCTCCCCGCCCGAAACGGACGGCCGCTCCCTCTGACGGCGGGGCGTGACGTCGGCGCCCCTTCCGGCGAAGGTCGGCGATCCCTATGTGAGGGCCGGTGATCCGCCGCGTGGGGCGGGCAGAACGGGAGGTGACGGATGGCCCTCAAGGATCTTCTTGTCCTGATCGATCCCGGCGAGGCGTCGATCAAGCGGTTCGACTTCGCGCTGGCACTGGCGGATTCGCACGACGCCCACCTCACCGCCCTGCTGCTCGTGCCCGAGCCCTACATCCCGGCGGCGGTGGGCGTGAACATTCCGGCCGACGTGCTCGAACAGCAGCGGGTGCGGGCGGAGGAAGAGGCGCAGGAGCTCATCCGGCGCTACGACGCCCATTCGGGCCGCTTCGGCCGGCCGGTGGAGTTCCGCCGCGAGATCGCGCCGGTCGACCGGCTGCCGCCGATCCTCGCGCGTCACGCGCGCCACGCCGACCTCGCCATCGTCGGCCAGCCCGATCCGGAGGCCGAGGGCGTGGACCAGGCGCTCCTCGTGGAGGCCGCCTTCATGCACAGCGGCCGTCCGGCCATCGTCGTGCCCTACATCGGCCCGCGGCAGTCGCCGCCGAAGACGGTCATGTGCTGCTGGGACGGCTCGCGCGAGGCGGCCCGCGCCATCAACGACGCCATCCCCGTCATGGACCGGGCCGAGCGGGTGCTGGTGGTGACGGTGGACGCCGAGAAGCTCGGCGGCCGGGTGGGCCCCATCGCCGGCGCCGACATGGCCGCGCACCTCGCCCACCACGGCATCGAGGTGCAGGTCAAGGACGTGGAGAGCGGCGGGCTGGACGTGGCCGACGTGCTGCTCTCGCTGGCCGCCGACGAGGGCGTGGACCTCATGGTCATGGGCGGCTACGGCCATTCGCGGCTGCGCGAGATCGTCTTCGGCGGGGTGACCCAGCACGTGCTCGAGCACATGACGGTGCCCGTGCTGTTCGCGCACTGAAGGCGGCTGCGATCCCCGCAGGCGAAAGGGGCGCCGTCCCGGGCGGGACGGCGCCCCTTCCGTCCGCGGCGGCCGGAGCTCACACGTCGAGGTTCGCCACCTCCAGCGCGTGCTCGCGGATGAACTCGCGCCGCGGCTCCACCTGGTCGCCCATGAGGGTCGAGAAGAGCTCGTCCGCCTCGTCCGCGTGCTCGACCGTCACCTTGAGCAGCACCCGCCGCTTCGGATCCAGCGTGGTCTCCCAGAGCTGCTCCGGGTTCATCTC
>BEIP01000344.1 GCA_002898955.1 bacterium HR39
GGATGCGGCGTCGGTGGGCGCGCTGCTGGTGACCACCGGGGCGCTGGTGGCCGAAAAGCCCAAGGAGGAAGAAAGGGGCGAAGCGGCCTGAAACCCGGGCCTCGAGGATACGTGTTCCGGGGCGGCCCCTGGGGCCGCCCCTTCGTTCAGCGCGGGGCGAAGGGCGTGGAGAGGGCCGGATCCGGCCAGGGCCGCAGCCGCTCGATCCAGCCCGCCAGCGAGAGCAGCAGCTCCTCGCCCCCGAGCGGTGCGGCGAACATCACGCCGATCGGGACCCCGCGCGCATCGCGCCCGAAGGGCACGGAGATGGCCGGCGTGCCGGCGGCGTTGTGGATGGCGGTGAAGGCCACGTAGGGGGCGTTGGCGGCGAGATACGCCTCCACGTCGCCGTTCTGGTCCACCTCGCCCACCCGCGGCGCCGGTGCCGCGCACACCGGCGAGAGCAGCACGTCACACTGCGCGAACACCCGCCCGAGCGCCCGGGCCACCGCCTGCACCGCGCGCAGCGCCGAGACGAAGTCCACGGCCGAAAGCGCCCGGCCGCGCTCCACGAAGAACAGCGTCGCCCGCTCGAGGTGATCCGCATCGGCGGACCGGCCGGTCTGCTCCGACCACCAGGCCACATCGCGCGCCACATTGGCCGCCACCACGGCGAGGAAGGCCTCGGAGAAGCGCCCGCCGTCGAGCGGCAGCTCCACCTCCACCACCGCGTGGCCGGCATCGGCGAGGAAGTCCGCCGCTTCCTCCAGCACCACCGCCACCTCGGGATGGAGCGGCACGCCGGTGGGCGCGCGGCGCAGCAGGCCGATGCGCAGGGGCGAGGGATCGCGGGCCACCGCCGCGGCGAAGCCGGCGGCGGGCGGCGGGCAGGCGTAGAAATCGCCGGGCTCGGGCCCGTGCACCGCACCGAGCACGGCCGCCACGTCGCGCACGGTGCGGGCCACGACGTGGGCGGTGGCGAGCCCGCTCCACGCCTCCACGGCGAGCGGGCCCATGGGCGTGCGGGCGCGGCTGGGCTTGAGGCCCACCAGCCCGCAGTGGGAAGCGGGGATGCGGATCGACCCGCCGCCGTCGCTCGCATGGGCCATCGGCACGATCCCGGCCGCCACCGCCGCGGCCGCCCCGCCCGAGGAGCCGCCGGGGCTGAAGGCCGGATTCCACGGATTGCGGCAGGGCCCGTGCAGCACCGGCTCGGTGACCACGTTGAGGCCGAACTCGGGGCTCGTGGTCTTGCCGAAGGGCACGAGGCCGGCGGCGAGGAAGCGCTGCACGAGCGTGGTGTCGAAGCCGGCCGGGTGGTCGCGGGTGAGACCGCTTCCGTTGGAGAGCCGGGTGCCGGCACGGAAGGTATAGAGGTCCTTGAGCAGAAAGGGCACGCCGCGAAACGGCCCGGGTGCGGGACCGGCCTCGAGGATGCGGGCCGCATCCTCCTCGTCCCAGATGGCGATGCAGCCGAGAGCCGGCTGCAGCTCGCGGGCGCGGGAGAGGGCGAGCTCGCAGAGCTCCCGCGGCCGTACCTCGCCCCGACGCACCAGCTCCGCCAGCGCGCAGGCATCCTGGCGCACGTACTCGCCGATCCGCATCTCCCCGCCTCCTGCCGCCGCGGCGGTCTTGCGCACGATCCCGCCGGCGCCGCAAGGGCCGGCAACGCTCGGGAGAGCTGCAGCACCGCCACCGGCAGCACGGCGAACAGGGTCTTCGCCGCGGCGCGGCCGTCGTGCACGGCGAGCTCGCGGCCGCTCACGAGCTCGCGCGCGGTGGCCGACGGTCCGACCGGCAGGCCGGTGCCGGCGAGGCGCGCGGCAGCCAGCCGTCCGTTGCCGGTGCCGGCGGCTCCTGGCAGTCTGCCAGCAGCACATGGTCGAAGCCGCGGGCCCGGATCGCGGCGAAGGTGCGCGCGAGCGCCGCCGGTTCACCGGCGGGTTCGGGCGCGAAGCGGCAGATGCGTCGTGCGGCTGGCACACGCAAGGATGGACTCCCTCTCCCCGGGCGGCACTCCGACGCGGTGGCACCGTGGCGTGCCGCTGCACCGTGGCGTGCCGCTGCACCGCAGCACGCGGCGACCGGAGATACCCGGGCGAGACCGGCAGCGGCCGGTGCGATCACGAGGTGGGCCCGTGCCGGCCCGCCTCAGATGCCCAGATAGGCCTCCTGCACGCGCGGGTCCGCCAGCAGCTCGCGGCCGGTGCCGGAGAGCACGATGCGGCCCGATTCCAGCACGTAGCCACGATCGGCGATGGAGAGCGCCGCGTGGGCGTTCTGTTCCACCAGCAGGATGGTGGTGCCGGCGCGGGCGAGCCGTTCGACGGTGTCGAAGATCTGCTCGACGATGCGCGGGGCGAGGCCCATGCTGGGCTCGTCCATGAGCAGAAGCCGCGGGCGGGCCATGAGCGCCCGGCCGATGGCCAGCATCTGCTGCTCGCCGCCCGAGAGCGTTCCGGCCGGCTGGTCGCGCCGCTCGCGCAGCCGCGGGAACATGGCCCAGATCTCGGCGAGGCGCTCCTTCCGCTCGGCCGCCGGACGGGTCCAGCCGCCCAGCAGCAGATTGTCCTCCACCAACATGGGGGCCCACACCTGGCGTCCCTCCGGCACCTGGGCGATGCCGAGCGCGGCGCGGCGGTGGCCGGGGGTGCGGGTGATGTCGCGGCCGTCGAGGCGCACGGTGCCGGCGGCGGCCGGATGCACGCCGGAGATCACCCGCAGGAGCGTCGTCTTGCCGGCGCCGTTCGCGCCGACGATGGCGACGAGCTCGCCCTCGGCCACGTGCAGGCTCACCTCCTCGAGCGCCCGGATGCGCCCGTAGGCGGCAGCGAGGCCTTCAACCGCTAGCAGCATGGGCGGGCTCCCGTGCGCTGCGGCCGAGGTAGGCCTC
>BEIP01000345.1 GCA_002898955.1 bacterium HR39
GCCCCTGCGGGCCGAGCCAGGGATCGCCGGGATCCTTGCTCTTCGTGGGGTAGACCGGGCCCACGCCGGCGTAGTCGGCCACCTCCGGATCCACCGCATCCGCCTCGTCGAAGCGGTGCACGGTCACGCCCACCACCCGCTCCGGCCCCAGGAGCCGGCGGGCATCGCGCGGATCCATGTCCTCGTGCCCCAGGTGCACGCCGGCGGCCCCGGCCGCGAGGGCCACGTCCACCCGGTCGTTCACGATCAGCGGCACGCCGAAGGGTTCGAGGCGCGCGCGCAGCGCCCGGGCCAGCTCCACCATGGCGCCGGTGTGGCCGCGCTTGTCGCGGAGCTGCAGGACGGTGGCGCCACCCCGCACCGCCGCCTCGGCGGCCTGCAGCGGATCGCGGCCCCCGGGCAGCAGGGCGGGGTCGAGGATGGCGTAGAGGCGCAGGTCGAGCTTCGGTCTCAAGACGGGATCCTCGCGCGTTCGCGGATGGTCTGCGGGGTGATGGACCACAGCCGATCGAGCAGGTGGCCCTCGAGGGTGCCGGGGCCGGATGCGTGCTCCGCCGCGACCTCCGCGGCCACGCCGTAGACCAGCAGGGCGGATGCGGCGGCCGTGAAGGGATCCTCGCAGACCGCGAGGAAGGCCCCGGTGAGCGCCGAGAGGGCGCAGCCGGCGGCGGTCAGGTGGTCGAGCAGCGGCGTGCCGTTTGCGATGGAGAGCGTGCGGACGCCGTCGCACACCAGATCCACCGGCCCGGTGGCGGCGACGACGGTTCCGTGTCGCGCCGCGAAGGCGCGCGCCGCTTCGGGCTCCGCACCGCCGGCGAGGCGTGCGAGCTCGGCGCGGTTGAGGCGCAGCACCGTGGGCCGCAGGGCGAGCAGTGTCCGGGCGAAGGCGGCGCGGGCGCCGCTCTGCTCCACCTTGACCGGATCCAGCACCCAGGGAAGGCCGCTTCGGGCGGCGTGGGCGGCGGCGAGCTGCGAGGCGCTCTCGCGCTCCGCATCGAGCATGCCGAGGTTCACCACCAGCGCCCGCGCGCTTCCCACGAAGTCCACCACGTCGCGCACGCGGGCGGTCATGGAGGGGATCGCGCCGACGGCGTTCAGCACGTCGGCCGAGCGGCGCGCCGCCACGGGGCTGGTGAGCACGTGCAGGCGCGGGCGCTCTTCGCGGATGCGCACGAGCAGCCGGCCCGCTTCCGTCGCGATGTCGGTAAGGCGCGCGTCAGTCGGTGCCATGACCGTCCCCCACGGGAAGGTCGGCCGGGGGACGGTGCGGAACCGGGAACACCCGGATCGGCATCTCAATTCCCTCCGCCGGTGCTAACCGGATCAGGTTCGACGGGTTGCCGCGACGCTACGCGGCTCTCAGCGCCTTCCCGGCGCACCCCGTTGAGAGCCTTGCACGGCGAACATGAACACGGCCCAGCCTTCCGGCAAGGGGACGGGATGCCGGCGCTTTTCGCCGGGCGCGGCGCGTGGCATGCTCACGCGGCGGAGAATGCGGGGAAGGTCGTGCGTCGGCGCCGGAAACTGTCGCGGATCGAGCGCATCGAGCGCCGGCTGCTGGCGGGCGTGTGGCTGGCGCTGGCCGGGTTTGCGCTGTTCGCCTGGCGCAGCCTGCCGACCGACGCCGATCCGGTCGGGCCGCACCTCCCGACCGCCACCGCATCCGCGCAGCGGCCCGCAGCGGCCTCCGCGCCGGCGCCGGCCCTCGTCACCCGCACCGAACTGGGCCTGCCGCCGGCCCGCATCGCCCCGCCCCCGCCCGCCGCGGACCGGACGTCGCCGGTGCAGGAGGCCCGTGACCGGCCGGCGGCCCGGCCCGCGATGCCCGCGAAGGCGCCCGCCCGGGTCCCGGAAGGGACGCCGGAGCGGCCCGCCGTGGCGCTCCTTCTGGACGACTTCGGCCACGCGCTGGATCCGATCGCGCGCACCCTCGCCCTGCCGGCCCCGGTGGCCATGGCCTTCCTGCCCTATCCGGCCCGCACCGCCGAGGGTGCGGCGCTGGCCCGCGCGGCCGGACGCGAGGTGCTTCTGCATCTGCCCATGCAGCCGCGCGATCCCGGCGTCGATCCGGGCCCCGTGGTGCTGCGGGTGGACATGGACGCGCCGGCGCTGCTGCGCACGCTCGATGCCGCCCTCGCCGCCGTGCCGGGCACAGTCGGCGTCAACAACCACATGGGCAGCCTGTTCACCGCCGATCGCCGCGGCATGGAGGTGGTGATGGAGGCCTTGGCCGGCCGGGGTTTGTGGTTCGTGGACAGCCGCACCACGCCCGATTCGGTGGCGGCGGAGGCGGCCGGGCGCTTCGGCGTGCCGGTGGCGGTGCGGGATGTCTTCATCGACAACGAGCAGGACGTGGCCGCGGTGCTGGCCCGCCTCGACGAGGCGGAGCGGGTGGCCCGCCGGCTCGGCGCGGCGCTCGCCATCGGCCATCCGCACCCGGCCACCCTCGCGGCGCTGGAGCGCTGGATCCCGCAGGCGCGCCGGCGCGGCGTCGTGTTCTGGACCGTGGCCCGCTACATCGCCTGGCGGTGCTCGCTCCCCGCCTTCAGCCGGAGCGCGGCCTGCGTCCGGCATATCGCGGAGCGGCCTCGGCGGCCCGGATGAGGGCCCGCGCCTTGTTCACCGTCTCCTCGTACTCGCGCGCCGGCACGCTGTCGGCGACGATGCCCGCTCCCGCCTGGACGTGGATGCGCCGGTCCTTCACGAGCGCGGTGCGGATGGCGATGCAGGTGTCCATGCTGCCGTCGGCGCCGAAATAGCCCACCGCACCGGCGTAGAAGCTGCGCCGCTCCGGCTCCAGCTCCTCGATGATCTCCATGGCGCGGATCTTGGGCGCGCCGCTGACCGTGCCGGCCGGGAA
>BEIP01000346.1 GCA_002898955.1 bacterium HR39
CGCCCCCTGGGGCGAGGGGCCGATCTGGCACCACATCGGCATCTACGCCTACCGCCGCGAGGCCCTCGAGCGCTTCTGCGCCCTGCCGCCGAGCCCGCTCGAGCGGCGCGAGCGGCTCGAACAGCTCCGCGCGCTGGAAGCGGGCATGACCATCGGGGTGGCGCTGGTGGAGGGGATGCCGCTCGGCGTCGACACCCCGGCCGATCTCGAGCGGGTGCGCGCGCTGCTGGCGCCGCGCGGCAGGCGGGAGGACGCGTGAGGATGGGCAGCGTGGAGCGGGCCGCACGCACCGTCGCCTTCCAGGGGCTGCCGGGGGCCTATTCGCACCTCGCCTGCCGGCGGATCTTTCCCGATTTCGAGGTGCTGCCCTGCGATTCCTTCGAGGACGTCTTCGCCGCCGTGCGCCAGGGGCTGGCGCGCCACGCGGTCATCCCCGTCGACAACACCGTGGCCGGGCGGGTGGCCGACGTCCACCATCTGCTGCCGCGCGGCGGGCTGCACATCGTCGGCGAGCACTTCCTGCGCGTGAACCACCACCTGCTGGGCGTGCCCGGCGCGTCGCTGGAGCAGGTGGAGGTGGTGCTCTCCCACGTCCACGCCCTCGGCCAGTGCCGCCGCTTCATCCGCCGCCACGGCCTGCGCACGCGGGTGGTGGCGGATACGGCCGGTGCGGCGAAGGAGGTGGCCGAGCGCGGCGATCCGAAGCTCGCCGCCATCGCCTCGAAGCTGGCCGCCGAGATCTACGGGCTGGACGTGCTGGCCTCGGACGTGGAGGACGCCGAGCACAACACCACGCGCTTCCTGGTGCTGGCGCGCGAGCCGCGCTATCCGCCGCCCGATGCCGGTCCGGTGGTCACCACCTTCGTCTTCCGGGTGCGCAACGTGCCGGCCGCCCTCTACAAGGCGCTCGGCGGCTTCGCCACCAACGGCGTCAACATGACCAAGCTCGAGAGCTACATCGACGGCAGCTTCACCCAGGCCCAGTTCTACGCGGACATCATGGGCCATCCCGAGCAGGAGCGGGTGCGGCTCGCCTTCGAGGAGCTGCGCTTCTTCGCCCACCACGTGGAGATCCTCGGGGTCTACCCGGCGGATCCCTTCCGCGAGCGGGTGGGATCAGACCGGCCTGCGGCCGAGGAGGAGGCCGAGCAGGGCCGCGAGTGAGAGCGCGAGGGCGAAGAGCGCGTTCCAGGTGGCGAGCGTCAGCCCGAGCAGGAAGAACTCGGGCCGGTCACAGCGTGGCACCGTGCCCATGACCTGGGCGCGCAGCTCCTCGAGGGTGGCGGCGCGGCCCTGCGCGGCGCAGGATTCGGGCAGGGCGAAGATCCCCTGCTCGACGCCCACGTGGAAGGCGGCGACGGCGAAGTCCACCAGGAACAGCATCGCCGCCACCGCCAGCGCCGCCCGCGGCCACCCCACGAGCGCGCCTGCCGCCAGCACCGGGAGCGCCGCGTAGTAGGGATAGCGCTGGTAGAGGCACAGGGGGCAGGGAGGGAAGCCCATGGCCTCGATGGCATGGGCCACGGCGAGCGCCAGCGCCACGAGGATGGCGAGCACCAGCGCGGTGCGGCGCGGGTCGGCGAAGGCCCGGCGCAGCGTCTCAGACATGGCGCAGCACCAGGAAGCCGGCGATGAGCAGCAGCACGAACAGGCCGGTGAGCAGCCCCAGCCGCCGCTCGACGAAGGCGCGCACCGGCTCGCCCCACACGAACAGGATGGCGGCGACGAGGAAGAAGCGCGCACCCCGGCTCACCAGCGAGGCCAGCACGAAGCCGGGCAGGGAGAAGCCCGCCACGCCGCTCGCGATGGTCACCACCTTGTAGGGGAAGGGGGTGAAGCCGGCGATCGCCACGATCCACAGGCCCCACTCGCGGTAGAGCGCCCGCAGCCGCTCGAACTCGGCCTCGTAGCCGTAGAACGCGACGATGGCCCGGCCCACCGTTTCCCACAGGAAGTAACCGATGGCATAGCCCAGGATGCCGCCGGCGACGCTCGCCACCGTGGCCACCAGGGCGATGCGGAAGGCCTCGCGCGGGCGGGCGAGCACCATGGGGATCATGAAGGCGTCGGGCGGGATGGGGAACACCGAGCTCTCGGCGAAGGCCACCGCCCCCAGCACCCACGGCGCCCGCCGTCCGGCGGCGAGCCGCATCACCCGGTCGTAGACCCTGCGCAGCATGGCGGCTCCGGAGCTCTCCGGCGGCGAGGGTGGGCGTGCGGACCGTCGCGGCAAGGGCCTCAGAACGTCCCCGGGTAGGCGCCGCCGTCCACCAAGATGTTCTGGCCGACGATGTAGCCGGCCTGCACCGAGCAGAGGAAGGCGCACACCGCGCCGAACTCGGCGGGATCGCCGAAGCGGCCGGCGGGGATGCGCTCCAGCATCCGCCGCTCCACCTCCTCGCGGGTGAGGCCGGATGTCTGCGCGTTGAAGCGGATGTTGGCCTCCAGCCGGTCGGTGCGGAAGCGCCCGGGCAGCAGGTTGTTCACCGTCACGCCGTGGCCGGCCACCTGGCGGGCGAGGCCGGCGACGAAGCCGGTGAGGCCCGAGCGGGCGCCGTTGGAGAGGCCGAGCTCGGGGATGGGCGCCTTCACGGCGCTCGAGGTGATGTTGACGATCCGTCCGAAGCCGCGCGCGATCATGTGGTCGATGGTGGCGCGGATCATCTCGATGGCCGAGAGCATGTTGAGCCGGATCGCGCGGATCCAGTCGTCCTCGGTCCAGTCGCGGAAGTCGCCGGGCGGCGGACCGCCGGCGTTGTTGACGAGGATGTCCGGATCCGGCCGCACGGCGAGGATGGCCTCGCGCCCCTCCGGCGTCGCCACGTCCGCCGCCACGCCCACCGCCTCCAC
>BEIP01000347.1 GCA_002898955.1 bacterium HR39
AACGACGACGCCAACCGGGCGCTCATGGGCTCCAACATGCAGCGCCAGGCGGTGCCGCTCATCCGCACCGAGGCGCCGCTCGTGGGCACCGGCATGGAGGCGGTGGTGGCGCGGGATTCGGGCGCGGCGGTGGTGGCGCGGCGCTCGGGCATCGTCGACCAGGTGGACGCCTCGCGCATCGTCATCCGCGTCACCGACGACCAGGCCATCGGCGATTCGGTGGTGGACATCTACCGCCTGCGCAAGTTCCAGCGCTCCAACCAGAACACCTGCATCAACCAGCGGCCGCTCGTGAAGAAGGGCGACCTGGTGCGTGCGGGTGACATCATCGCCGACGGCCCGTCCACCGACCGCGGCGAGCTGGCGCTCGGGCGCAACGTCCTCGTGGCCTTCATGCCGTGGAACGGCTACAACTTCGAGGACTCCATCATCATCTCCGAGCGCCTGGTACGCGAGGACATCTACACCTCGATCCACATCGAGGAGTTCGAGGTGATGGCCCGCGACACCAAGCTCGGGCCGGAGAGCATCACCCGCGACATCCCCAATGTTTCGGAGGAGGCGCTGCGCAACCTCGACGAGGCCGGCATCGTCTACATCGGCGCCGAGGTGAAGGCGGGCGACATCCTCGTGGGCAAGGTCACGCCCAAGGGCGAGACGCCCATGACCCCCGAGGAGAAGCTGCTGCGCGCCATTTTCGGCGAGAAGGCGGCGGACGTGCGCGACACCTCGCTGCGGGTGCCTCCGGGGGTGGAGGGCGTCGTGGTGGAGGTGCGGGTGTTCAACCGCCGCGGCGTGGAGAAGGACGAGCGGGCGCTCGCCATCGAGCAGGCGGAGATCGCCCGCCTCGCCCGCGACCGCGACGACGAGAAGGCCATCCTCGAGCGGAACATCTACAGCCGCCTGCGCGAGCTGCTGCTCGGGCAGAAGGTGAAGAAGGGCGTGCGCGGGGTGCGGGCCGGCACGGTGCTCACCGCGGAGGTGCTGGACCGGCTGGAGCGGCGTCAGCTCTGGGAGATCGGCCTCGAGGACGCCGAGCGCATGACCCTGATCCAGCAGCTGCGCCAGCAGCTGGAGGAGGGCTACCGGCGGGCGGACCGCCGCTTCGAGGAGAAGGTGGAGAAGCTGCAGCGGGGCGACGAGCTGCCGCCCGGCGTGCCCAAGGTGGTCAAGGTCTACGTGGCCACCAAGCGCAAGCTGCAGCCCGGCGACAAGATGGCCGGCCGCCACGGCAACAAGGGCGTGATCTCCAAGATCGCCCCGATCGAGGACATGCCCTTCCTCGAGGACGGCACGCCGGTCGACATGGTCCTCAATCCGCTGGGCGTGCCCTCGCGCATGAACGTCGGCCAGATCCTCGAGACCCATCTGGGCTGGGCCTGCGCCAACCTCGGCCGTCAGATCGCGGCCATGGTGGAGCGCTACCGCGAGGAGGGGCGCGCGGCGCTGCTCGCGAAGATCGGCGAGGTCTACGGCGAGGAGGTGCGCCGGGAGGCCGAGGGCTGGGACGACGACCGGCTGCTCGCCTTCGCCCGCAGCCTCGCCGAGGGCGTGCCGGTGGCCTCGCCGGTGTTCGACGGCGCGCGCGAGGAGGACATCGTGCGCATGCTGGAGCTGGCCGGGCTCGACCGCACGGGCCAGGTGACGCTCATCGACGGCCGCACCGGCGAGCCCTTCGACCGGCCGGTGACGGTGGGCTACCTCTACATGCTCAAGCTCGCGCATCTCGTGGACGACAAGATCCACGCGCGCTCGGTGGGCCCCTACAGCCTCGTCACCCAGCAGCCGCTCGGCGGCAAGGCCCAGTTCGGCGGCCAGCGCTTCGGCGAGATGGAGTGCTGGGCGCTGCAGGCCTACGGCGCGGCCTACACGCTGCAGGAGATGCTCACCGTCAAGTCCGACGACGTGGCGGGCCGCACGCGGGTCTACGAGGCCATCGTGCGGGGCGAGGACACCTTCGAGGCCGGCATTCCCGAGAGCTTCAACGTGCTGGTCAAGGAACTCCAGGCCCTCGCCCTCAACGTCGAGCTGCAACAGGAGGTCTCGGAGTGAGGCTTCGCGGGCGGCCACGAGGCCGCCCGCGCCCCGGGACCCCGGCAGGAGTGTGAACGTCATGCAGGATCTCATCAGGCTCTTCTCTCCCCAGCAGAGCGGCCAGCACTTCGACCAGATCCGGATCTCCATCGCGAGCCCGGAGCAGATCCGTGCGTGGTCGTACGGCGAGGTGAAGAAGCCGGAGACCATCAACTACCGCACCTTCAAGCCCGAGCGCGACGGTCTGTTCTGTGCAAAGATTTTTGGACCTATCAAGGATTACGAGTGTCTCTGCGGCAAATACAAGCGCATGAAATACAAGGGCGTGGTCTGCGAGAAGTGCGGCGTGGAGGTCATCCAGTCCAAGGTGCGCCGCGAACGCATGGGCCACATCGAGCTGGCCGCGCCCGTCGCGCACATCTGGTTCCTCAAGTCGGTGCCGTCGCGCATCGGCGTGCTGCTCGACATGACCCTGCGCGATCTCGAGCGGATCCTCTACTTCGAGAACTGGGTCGTGATCGAGCCCGGCCTCACGCCGCTCAAGCTGCACCAGCTCCTCACCGAGGAGGAGGTGCACCGCTACCGCGAGGAGTTCGGCGAGGACGCCTTCACCGTCGGCATCGGCGCCGAAGCCGTGCGCGAGATGCTGAAGAGGCTGGACCTCGCCGCCGAGCGCGACCGCATGCGGGCCGAGCTCGCCGAGGTGACCTCCGAGGCGAAGCGCAAGAAGCTCGTCAAGCGGCTGATGATGGTGGAGACCTTCCTCGAGTCGGGCAACCGGCCGGAGTGGATGATCCTCGAGGTCATCCCCGT
>BEIP01000348.1 GCA_002898955.1 bacterium HR39
AAGACGCTGGCCGGCTTCCTGCCGAGCCTGGTCGCGCTGAGCGAGCGGCCGACAGGCCGGAACGGCAAGGCGCGCGGGCTGCACACCCTCTACGTCTCGCCGCTCAAGGCGCTCGCGGTCGATATCGCCCGCAACCTCGATGCGCCGATCGAGGGAATGGGGCTGCCCGTCACGGTCGAGACCCGCACCGGCGATACCCCCGCCCACAAGCGCACCCGCCAGATCCAGCGCCCGCCGGACATCCTGCTCACCACCCCCGAACAGCTCTCGCTGCTCCTGGCGCATCGCGAGGCCGAAGCGTTCTTCGCCGGGCTGAAGACGATCGTGCTCGACGAGTTGCACGCCCTCGTCACCTCGAAGCGGGGCGATCTCCTGTCCCTGGCGCTCGCGCGGGTGCGGCGTCTGGCGCCCGAGGCCCGTGCCATCGGCCTCTCGGCGACGGTGCGCGAGCCGGACGAGTTGAGAAAGTACCTCGTCGGGCAGGTGCCCGGCGAGGACCGGCGGGCCGACCTCGTCGTGGTCAAGGGCGGCGCCAAGCCCGACCTGCACATGCTCGACGTGAACCGGACGCTTCCGCTCTCCGGCCATACCGCCTGGCACTCCATGCCGGCGATCTACGAGCTGATCCGCCAGCACCGCACGGTGCTCGTCTTCGTCAACACCCGGCTCCAGGCGGAGTACACGTTCCAGGAGCTGTGGCGGCTCAACGACGACACTCTGCCGATCGCCCTCCATCACGGCTCCCTCGACGCCACCCAGCGCCGCCGGGTCGAGGCGGCGATGGCGGCGGGGCAATTGCGCGCCATCGTCTGCACCGCGACGCTCGATCTCGGCATCGACTGGGGCGACGTCGATCTCGTGGTCAATCTCGGTGCGCCGAAGGGCGCGAGCCGGATCATGCAGCGGATCGGCCGGACCAATCACCGCATGGACGAGCCCTCCAAGGCCTATCTCGTCCCCGGCAACCGCTTCGAGATGCTGGAATGCCGGGCCGCCCTCGACGCGGTGGAGGAGGCGGCCCAGGACACCCCGGATGCCCGCCTCGGCGCTCCCGACGTGCTGGCTCAGCACGTGCTCGGCATGGCCTGCGCCGACGCCTTCGACCCGGTGGAACTCTACGAGGAAGTGATCTCGGCTGCGCCCTACGCGACCCTCTCGTGGGAGGATTTCGAGGCGGTGGTCGATTACGTCGCCACCGGCGGCTACGCGCTGCGCGCCTACGAGCGCTTCGCCAAGATCCTGCGCGGCGCGGACGGCAAGTGGCGGGTGCGCGACGCGCGGGTGGCGCAGCAATACCGCATGAATATCGGCACCATCGTCGAGTCGACGCACATCAAGGTGCGCATGGCCCGCAGCCTCCGCTCGAAGCCGGGCACCGTGCTGCCGAAGGGCGGCCGGACGCTGGGCGAGATCGAGGAGGATTTCGCCGAGACGCTGACGGTGGGCGACACCTTCCTATTCGCGGGCGAGGTTCTGCGCTTCGAGGGGCTGTCCGAGGACGAGTGCCTCGTGACGCGGGCCGGACCCGGAACCGATCCGGCGATCCCCTCCTATGCCGGCTCGAAATTCCCGCTCTCGACCTTCCTCGCCGCGCGGGTGCGGGCGATCATCGCCGATCCGTTCGAGTGGGACCGGCTGCCGGCGCAGCTCTCGAACTACCTCGCGCAGCAGCGCCGCCATTCCGTCCTGCCGGGCGAGCGCGACCTCCTGGTCGAGACCTTTCCGCGGGCGGGGCGCCACTACCTCACGGCCTTTCCCTTCGAGGGCCGGCTGGCGCACCAGACGCTCGGCATGCTGCTGACCCGGCGCCTGGAGCGCGCGCGGTTGCGTCCGCTGGGCTTCGCCGCCAACGATTACGGCATCGCCATCTGGTGCACGAAGGATGTCAGCGAGCGCGCCGCGCTTTCGCCCGGCTTCATGGAGGCGCTGTTCGACGAGGACATGCTCGGTGACGACCTCGAGGCGTGGCTCGACGAATCCGCGATGATGAAGCGCACCTTCCGGCAATGCGCCGTGATCGCCGGGCTGATCGAGCGGCGCTTTCCGGGGCAGAAGAAGACGGGGCGGCAGGTCACGATCTCGACCGACCTGATCTATGACGTGCTGCGCCGCCACCAGCCCGACCACCTGCTCCTGCGCGCCGCGCGCCAGGATGCGGCAACCGGACTCCTCGACGTGACCCGCCTCGGCATGATGCTGAGACGCATCCGGGGGCGAATCACCCATAGGGCGCTGGACCGCGTCTCGCCGCTCTCCGTGTCCGTCATGCTCGAAATCGGGCGCGAGCGGGTCTACGGGGAGGGGGCCGACGAGATCCTGGCCGAGGCCGAAGCCGAGCTTCTGCAGGAGGCTTTGGCTTAGGCCCTTCGGCTGAAGCGGTGTGCCGCCTCCTCCGCGCCCTGGAGCCGTACCGACCTGATGGCATCAGGTCGGTACGGCTCCAGGCTACTGTTTTGACGCGCATTTTTCGGCGAACCGGCGACCACTTCGTCGGAATACGCTTGCGAGGACGATGACGTTGGCACTCGGCCAGAGACTCGAGAAGACCGTGAAGGGCACCGACCTTGCGCTTGCCGGAGAGGCGCTCAGCCTCGACCGCACCGGCGCCCTGTGGCTGCCCGAACACCGCACCCTGGTGGTGTCGGACCTGCACCTGGAGAAGGGCTCGTCCTTCGCCGCCTGCTCCGGCCAGTTCCTGCCGCCCTACGACACCCGCGAGACCCTGGCCTGCCTGCACGAGGTGGTTCAGCGGCTCGATCCGGCCTGCGTCGTCGCGCTCGGCGATTCGTTCCACGATGCCCGTGGCCCGGAGCGGATGGAGCCCGGCGACCGCGCCAT
>BEIP01000349.1 GCA_002898955.1 bacterium HR39
AGGGCATCACCCCGCGTGAGTGCCCGCAGGGCTGAAGCGTCGGGAGAGGGGACGCCATGAGCGCCGAGGTCCTCGGGCGGCCGACGGAGACCCGTGCCGGGCGGCGCGGTGAGCCGCTGCTGTCGGTGAACAACATCGAGGTCGTCTACGACCACGTGGTCCTGGTGCTCAAGGGCGTCTCCCTCGAGGTCCGCGAGGGCGAGGTGGTCTGCCTGCTCGGTGCCAACGGGGCGGGCAAGACCACCACCCTCAAGGCCATCTCGAACCTGCTGCGCACCGAACGCGGCGAGGTCACCAAGGGCTCCATCACCTTCCGCGGTGAGGACGTCCACGCCATGGACGCGCCGTCCCTGGTGCGCCGCGGCGTGGTCCAGGTGATGGAGGGGCGCCACGTCTTCGAGCACCTCACCGTCGAGGAGAACCTGCTCACCGGCGCCTACACCCGCCGCGACGGCCGCGAGGCGATCCGCCGCGACCTCGAGATGGTCTACGAATACTTCCCGCGGCTGCGGGAGCGGCGCCGCTCGCTGGCCGGCTACACCTCCGGCGGCGAACAGCAGATGTGCGCCATCGGCCGGGCGCTCATGGCCCGGCCCAGGGTGATGCTGCTGGACGAGCCGTCGATGGGCCTCGCGCCGCAGTTGGTCGAAGAGATTTTCGAGATCGTCGCCCAGCTCAACCGCGAGCAGAAGGTCACCTTCCTGGTGGCCGAACAGAACACCAACGTGGCGCTGCGCTACGCGGACTACGGCTACATTCTGGAGAACGGACGGGTCGTGCTGGACGGTTCGGCGGCGGAGCTGCGCGAGAACGAGGACGTGAAGGAGTTCTACCTCGGGATCAGCCGCAGCGGCCGCAAGAGCTTCCGCGAAGTCAAGAGCTACAAGCGGCGCAAGCGCTGGATGTGACGGCCCGGCACCGGCCGGCGCCGGGGACGGGAAGGGAAGGCATGAGCGAGGCGGGCCCGCGTCCGGGGCTGCGGGCGGTGTCGGGGGCGCGCATCGCCGCCGCCCTCACCGCCGAGCTGCGGACGCGGATCGGCGAGGAGCGCTTCGGGCTGGACGGTCGGCTGCGGGAGTGGACCGACGGTCTGCTGCCCGAACTCCGCGCCCTGGCGCGCGGCCGCGGCGCCGGCCTCGATCCCCACGGGCTGCGGGTTCCGTGGTCGCCGCAGGCCCTGCTGGCCAACAGCTTCCTGCACTGGAGCGGTCGCGGCCTACCGCCGCTTCCCGGTGTGGACGGGCGGGGCGAACTGCACTTCCAGCTGCGCTGTCCCACCGGCGTGCGCGGCGCGCCGCCGGTGGTCCCGGTGCTCGCGGTCGGGACCACGCGGGTGGTGGCGGTGCTGGCGGCCGGGCCGGAGGCCTTGTTGCGCCGCCCGCGCCGCCTCGCCATGGCCTATGCGGAGACCGCCCGCAAGGGCCCGCTCGCCTGCTGGGGGCGCCTCGCCCTCGACGCCCTAGCCTTCCGGCACGTGGACGTGGGGGCGCTCTTCCGGCTCGCCCTCGCGCTCCACGCCACCTTCCCCGACCACCACCGGACGGTGCTCCACCTGCACCTCGAGCCCGAGGACGCCGGGCTGTTCGACGCCACCCGCCGCCTGCGCGGGAAGCTCGCGGCGCTCGCCGAGGCGCTCGCCGGCGCGCCGGTCCGCTTCGCCGCCCTCTCCTTCCTCGACCTCTGGCGGCAGTGGCTGGAGGGCGGGGAGGGGACCGCGCGTCTCGCGGCCCGGCTCCTGGGCCGCTACGCGGTGCGGGTCGCGCCGAGGCTGGACGGACGCAGGGCGTCTGTCTAATCCGGGGCCGAGCCCGCAGCATGCGACACGGGTCCCGCCCATGGCCGAGACGTCCTCGCCCTACTACGACCGCCACGAGATCCGCCCGCCCGAGGAGCGCGAACGCACCCTGTTCCAGGCGCTGCCGGGGCTGATCCGCCACGCCCTCGACAACGCCCCCTTCTGGCGCCGCCACCTGGAGGGCGTCGATCCGGCGGAGATCACGTGCCGCGAGGCCCTGGCGCGCCTGCCGCTCCTGCGCAAGAGCGACATCGTCCGGATCCAGGAGGAGGATCCCCCCTTCGGCGGGCTCGCGGCGACGCCGCTCGGGCGGCTCGCGCGGGTGTTCCAGTCCCCGGGGCCCATCTACGAACCGCAGGGCCTGCGCGCCGACTACTGGCGCATGGCGCGGTCCCTGTGGGCGGCGGGCTTCCGCCGGGGTGATCTCGTCCACAACACCTTCGCCTATCACCTCACGCCCGCCGGTTTCATGATCGAGGGCGGCGCGCGGGCCATCGGCTGTCCCGTCTTTCCGGCCGGCACCGGCCAGACCGAGCTCCAGCTCCTCGCCATCTCCCGCCTGCGGCCGGTGGCCTACGCGGGAACGCCCTCCTTCCTCGGCATCCTCGCCGAGCGCGCCCGCGAGGCCGGAACGCCGGTGAGCTTCCGCAAGGCGCTGGTGGCGGGCGAGGCCTTCCCGCGCGAGCTGCAGGAACGGCTCGCCGCCGAACACGGCATCGACGCCTATCAGGCCTACGCCACCGCCGAATGCGGCCTCATCGCCTACGAGACCTCCGCCCGCGAGGGGCTGGTGGTGGACGAAGGGCTGATCCTCGAGATCGTGCGGCCGGGAACCGGCGATCCCGTCCCGGAAGGCGAGGTGGGCGAGGTGGTGGTGACCGTCTTCAACCCCGACTATCCGCTCATCCGCTTCGCCACCGGCGACCTCTCGGCCGTCCTGCCGGGCCGCAGCCCCTGCGGACGCACCAACGTACGGATCCGCGGCTGGATGGGCCGGGCCGACCAGGCCACCAAGGTGCGCGGCATGTTCGTCCGG
>BEIP01000350.1 GCA_002898955.1 bacterium HR39
CCTCGCGCCGCAGCTCCGCCGCCCGGTCGAGATCGGCGGCGATGCGGTCCTGCCGCTCCTCGAGGATCTCGGCGATGCGCGGCAGGGCCTTGCGGGTGAACAGCCAGTAGAGGACCGCGAAGGCCACCACGAGCCAGAAGATCTGGCTCGGGAAGTGGGTCGGGTCGAACTGGGGCAGCCCCCCGGTTCCGCCCTCCGCCTCGGCCCCGGCCGCCCGGGCCGCCGCCGTCCACAGGACGGCGGTACCCGCGAGCATGGCGATGCGCCGGATCACGGACTCGTCTCCCCGGGCTCGCGGGGCCGGCCCGCGGCCGCGCCCCGCCGTCCCGCCGCTCACACGAACAGGATGATGAAGGCGATGAGCAGCGCGTAGAGGGCCACCGCCTCCACCAGCGCGAAGCCGATGATGGCGTAGGGGAACACGCGCTGCTGCACCGACGGGTTGCGGCCGACGGTGGAGATCAGGGTGGAGAAGATGTTGCCGATGCCGGCGCCCACGCCGAACAGCGCGATGGTGGCGAGGCCCGCACCGATCATCCTGGCGGCATCGAGTTCCATCTCGGGTCTCCCGTTGCTGGAATGGACCGGAACCGCTGTCCACGCACCCTCAGTGCAGGTGGATGGCGTCGTGGAGGTAGAGGCACGTCAGCACCGTGAAGATGTAGGCCTGCAGGAAGGCCACCACGATCTCGAAGCCGTCGAGGGCCACGGTGATGACGAAGGGCAGCCAGCCGAAGAACAGCCCCAGCGCGATGGCGAAGCCGATGAAGATCTTCAGCATGGTGTGGCCGGCCATCATGTTGACGAACAGACGGATCGACAGGCTGACCGGCCGGAAGCAGTATGAGAGGATCTCGATCGGCACCAGCAGCGGCAGCATGATCTTCGGCGCGCCGGGCGGCACGAAGAAGGTGAGGAAGCGCCAGCCGTGCAGCGCGAAGCCCACCAGGGTGGTGCCCACGAACACGCCGAGGGCAAGGGTGAAGGTGACGATGATGTGGCTGGTGAAGGTGAAGGCGCCGGGGATGATGCCGAGCAGGTTCCCGAACAGGATCAGCATGAACAGCGTGAAGATCCACGGGAAGTAGCGCATCCCCTCGCGGCCGGCGTTCTCGCGCACCATGCCGGCCACGAACTCGTAGGCGAGCTCCACCAGCGCCTGCAGCCGTCCCGGCACCAGCGCGCGCTGGCGCGTGCCGGCCATCACCAGCCCGTAGGAGCAGGCGACGGCCGCGGCCATCCACAGCGACGAATTGGTGAAGCTGAGATCGAACGGTCCGACCGTGATGGGAACGATCGGCTCGATCACGAACTGCTCGAGCGGATTCGCCACCGTCCCACTCCGTCTCAGCCCCGCGGCCCCTCTCCGCCGTCCGCATCCCCCCGCTCCTCCTCGCCGAGGAGGCCCGAGCGCCGCAGATGACGGTAGGCGTTGAGGAGCCCTGCCGCGCCACCGAGCACGAGGAACAGCAGCAGGAACAGCGGCCGCAGTCCCGTCCAGCGGTCGAGCCCGTAGCCGAGCAGGCCGCCGCCCACGAGGCCGCCGATGACCTCGATGCCCGCCTGCAGCCCCTCGGCGTACGGCGACCGCCGCACCCGGCGCCGGTCGCGACCGGCGAGCCGCTCCCTCGCCTCGGCGATCTCCCGGTCCAGGCGCTCGAACGGGGGTGGGCGCCGCTCCTCTGCCATCCATCCCGCCCCGCCGCGGACGGCGACCGCCCCGGTCCCGCCCGCGAAGGCGGGCGCAAGCTATGGACGGGCGCCGGAGCTGTCAAGCGAAGCCGCCGCCGGCTGCGGCAGCCTGTCCCGCCGCATCAGGCGGTGGCCTGCAGTTCCACCGCCTCCGCCAGCTCCACCGCCACCACCCGCGACACGCCCCGCTCGCTCATGGTGACGCCGTAGAGCCGGTCCATGCGCGCCATGGTTAGCGGATGGTGGGTGATCACGAGGAAGCGCGTGCCGGTGCGGCCGGCGATCTCCTCCAGCACGTCGCAGAAGCGCCCGACGTTGGCGTCGTCCAGCGCCGCGTCCACCTCGTCGAGCACGCACAGCGGCGCCGGGCGGTGGAGGAAGAAGGCGAAGACGAGAGCGAGGCCGCACAGGCTCTTCTCGCCGCCCGAGAGCAGACCCGCGTGCTGCAGCTTCTTGCCGGGCGGCCGCACCTCCATCTCCAGCCCGCATTCCAGGGGATCCTCGGAACCGGCGAGCCGCAGCCGCGCCTCGCCGCCCCCGAACAGCCGCGCGAACAGCCGCCGGAAGTGGGCGTCGACCGTCGCGAAGGCCTCGGAAAGCCGCGCCCGCGCCTCGTGCTCGAGCCGCGCCATGGCCTCGCGGAGCCGCGCGATGGCCCCCTCCAGCTCGGCCCGCTCGGCCTCGAGGGCGGAGAGTTCCCGCTCCACCTCGGCGAGCTCGCGGGCGGCGGCGAGGTTCACGCCCCCGTACCGCTCAAGGCGGGCGCCGAGCTCGCGGATGCGCGTCCCGAGCTCCGCGGGCACGAGCTCCGCCGAGGCCGCATCGAGCTCGGCCAGCACCCCGGCGTCCAGCTCCCGCGGCGTCCGTCCGAGCAGACGCTCCACCAGCTCCGCCGTCTCGCGCTCGCGCTCCGTGGCGTGCTGCAGGCGGCTGCGGGCCCCGGCCGCGGACTCGCGGGCACGGGCGAGCGCCTCCTCCCGCCGCCGCAGATCCGCCTGCGCACGGGCCGCCTCCGCGGCGAGGGCGGCGATCTCCCCATCCAGCCGCACCCGGCGCTCCGCGAGCTGCGCGAGACGGCCCTCCAGCTCCGCGAGGCCCGCCTCCTCCCCTTCCACATCCCGCTCCGGCCCCGCCC
>BEIP01000351.1 GCA_002898955.1 bacterium HR39
CTGCGTCCGCTGCTCGTCCGCTTCCGTCTCGCGGACTTCGCGGCGCTGGCCGACGCCCTCGGGAAGGGCGGGGAGAGCGAGCTCGCGGATGCGGTGGTGGAGGCTCTCACCACCCACGAGACCTCCTTCTTCCGCGACCGCGCAGTGTTCGACGAGCTGGAACGGCGGGTGCTGCCGGAGCTCGCCGCGGCGCGCCGGGGCGGTGTGCTGCGCCTGTGGAGCGCCGCCGCTTCCACCGGACAGGAGGTATGGACCCTCGCCATCGTCTGTGCGCGCGCTGCCGTCGTGCCGCCGGCCCGCGACTACCTGATCGTCGCGAGCGACATCGGCGTCGATTCCCTGCGCCGCGCGGCCGAGGGCGTCTACACGAACTTCGAGGTGCAGCGCGGCCTGCGGGCACGGGAGCTCACGGAGTGGTTCCGGCGCGACGAACGCGGCTTCGTGGTGCGCGAGGAGCTGCGACGGCGCGTGCGGTTCGTGCGGCACAACCTCCTGGACCCACCCGGGCGGCTCGGCCGCTTCGACGTGGTGCTGCTGCGCAACGTGCTGATCTACATGGATGCGGCGACCCGGGAACGGGTGCTCACGAACGTGCGGCAGGTGCTGGCCCCGGACGGGGTGGTGGTGCTGGGAGCGAGCGAGGTGCTGCTGGACGCACCGCACTTCCGCCCCCTGGGCGGTGTTCCGGGACTCTTCCGGCCGCTCGCCGGGGCGGACGGGCAGCGCTCCGGGGGAGCCCGGCCGATGCTCGTGGCGGACGGGGCCGAGAATCCGACGTGGAGACCGGGCGAGTGGCGACCGTCGTGAGGGGTGTGCGGCGGGGATCGTCGCAGGGCCCGTGTGAGGGGAAGGACATGCGCCGGCGGAAGGGGCGGCCGGCGCCGGGGCGGTGCCGGGCACCACCGCCCCGGCGGATCCGCCTCAGCCGGCGGCTGCCGGCAGCAGCAGATCGACGAGCCGCTCCAGCATCTGCAGCAGCAGGGTCGGGTCGCGCTCGGCGAGGCCGAAGAGGGTGACGACGATCAGGGCGAGGGAGAGGACGGCGTAGACGGGGGCGAAGACCGGACGGCTCGCGAGGGCTTCGGGCGGCAGGTCCAGCTCGCGTCCGTCGGGCAGCCGCACCCGCACCCGCCGGGTGCCGTCCTTCTCCTCCACGTGGAGCAGGTCCACCGGCGTTCCGGCGCCGGCCAGCACCAGGCGGCGCGGCCAGCGGCGCCACAGGGCGGCGAGGCGGGCGAGAAGGCTCGAAAACGTCGCGGACTTGACGCTCATCGTGCAGATCTCCGTGCTGGACGGCAGCGGCACGGTTTAGGATGACATTCCTAATCCGTTCCTGTCAACGGCCGTCTGCGCATCCGGTCGTGAGCATGCCGATGCGGTCACCGTCCGGGCGAGCGGCGGGAACGGCCTGACCGGCGGCGGGGCGGCAGCCGGACGGCCCGGACCGGGGCCCGATCGGCGCGAGGCGCGTGCGGCGTGCTCCCCGCGGAAGCCGGGATCGGGCGGTTTCGCCATCCGCCGATCCCTTGGCACGGCGGTGCCTGCACCGATCGCCACCGCCACGCTGCGCCGGCCGCGGATCGGCCCGCTCCCGGCCGGGGCCCCGCAGGTGCAGGGTCGCTGCGGCGGTCGCCGGCCGTTGGACGCGTGGGGCTGCGCGCGGGAGATGCCGGTGCCGGCCCGATCCGGAGCACGCACGCGCCGGGCTTACCGGCGGTTTCCACGCCCGTGCCGGCGCGCGCTAGCCCGCCCCCCGGATCCGGATGGTCCGCCGGCGGGCCGCGACGCGGGGCCGTACGCGTCGCGCCGCACCGGGGACCACCGGGGCGCGCATGCCCGCACACCGGCCCGGCATGGCTTCGGGCAAGGCGGCCGCACGGGCGGACCGCGACCGCGGCGCGAGAGGATGCCCCGGTCCGCGCGCATCCAACGGGCCGGGCGGCTCCCGTGTCGGAACGCCGGACCGGGGGACGGACGCCGCGGTTCCGCTACGGAGCGGCCCCGACGCGGATCGGCAGCCGCTGGTGTGCGCGACTTCACGGCGCCGTTGGCCGGATCCGGACGGATGGAGGATCACGCCCGCGCCGGCCCGGGGCTGCGCCCGCCGGAGTTCCGGAATGCGGCCGGCCGCCCGAGGGGACGGCTTCGCGTCGGCCGCGGAGGTGCTCTCCGCCGGGCCCGGCGGGGAACGGGAGCCGGGTTCGGTATGGGCCTGGATCGGGGCGCGGCCCGGTGCGGGTGCGTGCCGGCCCGTGCCCGGACGGCGGCCGCGCAGCCGGGCGGCCCACGACGCCGCGGCGACCCTGTCGACCTCCAGACGCCCTCGCGGCGGCCGCGGGCTCCCGGAACCTCCCGCTCCACATCCCACGCCTCTCGACGTCCGATCCCGGAGGCCCGGCCGGGAATGCGGGAGAGTGGCGGCGTCCGCTCCGTGCAGCGTCTCTCCGGGGCCCGCCGCGGGTCTTCCGGTGTGCGGGTGCGGATCCATCCCTTGCCCGCCCGCGCGGGTTGCGCCAGCCTGAAGGCGAACTCCCCGGACCGCGCGCCTTGCGCGACCTGCTCCTCCTCGGCCTCGTCCTGGGCCTCGCTCCGGTGGCGCTGCTGCGCCCGCACGTGGGGCTGCTGTGCTACCACTGGGTGTCGCTCATGAACCCCCACCGCATCGTGTGGGGCTTCATGTACGGCCAGCCGCTCGCCCAGCTCTTCGGCCTGCTCACCCTGAGCGGCTGGCTGCTCACCCCCGAGCGCAAGCGGCCCCTCACCACGCCCCTGTTCTGGCTGCTGGCCACCTTCGGGGCGTGGATCACCGTGACCACC
>BEIP01000352.1 GCA_002898955.1 bacterium HR39
AGAGCCACGTCCACGACGTGACCATCACCCGCGAGGCGCCGAACTATCCCGTGAGCGACTGAGGGCTGGACCGCCGTCCGCGGGACGCGCTCAGCCGGCGCGTCCCGTCGCGCCGTCCAGGGCGCGGATGCGCTTTTCCAGCTCGCCCCGCACCGGACTGCCTTCGGGGAGCTGCCTCGCGAGCCTGGTCCACAGCTCGCGCGCCCGCTCCACCTCGCCCTGCTCGGCCGCCGCCAGTCCCAGCACGAACAGCACCTCGGGATGGTCGGGCGCGAGGGCCGCCACCCGCTCGAAGGCCCGCACCACCTCGGGCGCGAGTGGCGCGCCCCGCGGCTGGGCCTGGAACAGGGCACGGGCGTAGTCGAGCTGCGCCTTAGGGTCCTGCGGCAGCGCCTCGGCCACGCGGCGGTAGGCCGCGAGCGCCTCCTGCGTGCGTCCCAGCACCCGGTAGGAGCGGGCCAGCATGCGCCAGCCCTCGATGTCGTCGGGCTGCTGCTCGAGGCGGGCGGCGAGGCGGGCCACCATCTGCTCGATCATGGCCCGCTGTTCCTCGGGGCTCATGTCGGCGGCCGCCGCCATGTCCTCGGCCGTGGGGCCCGGGCGTCCGCCGGTCTGCGCATCGGCGACGGACCGGCCTTCGAGGATGCGCGCGCGGGCCTGTTCGATCTGCCGCAGCACGAAGGGCGCGCCCTCGTACTGTGCCCTGGCGGACTCGAGCGCCGCGAGCGCCTCCTCCTTCTCGCCGCGCTCCGCCCGCAGCTCGGCGAGGCGCAGCCAGGCCCGCCACTGCCTGGGATCTTCCGAAAGCGAGCGCTCCAGCGCCGCGATCTCGGCGGCGGAATCGGCGCGGCCCACCTCTGCGAGCAGCGGGCCGGGATCGCGGCCGAGCTCGCCCGCCACCGCCTCGATGCGCCGGCGCAGCTCGGGAAGCCAGGGCGCGTCGGGGCGCGATTCGCGCCCGAGCCGCAGATAGCCCTCGAGCGCCTTTTCGTACTCGCCGGCCTGCTCGGCCGCGAGCGCGAGGTAGAAGCGGGCGCGGGGATCGCGTGGATGGCGGGCGAGCTCCGCCTCGAAGGCGCGCCTCGCCTCCTCGCCCACCACGCCTCCCTCGGCCAGCACCAGGGCCTCGCCGCGGGCGGAATCGATGCCCTCGAGCTCCGGGGCGAGCTCGCGCACCTTCGCATAGACGCGCGCGGCGTCCCCGTAGCGCTCGAGCACCATGTAGGAGCGTGCCAGCATGAGCTGGCCCTCGAGATCGTCCGGGTTCTCGGCGAGGCGGCGCTCCAGCCGCGCCACCATCTCCGGGATGGACGGCGCACCGGCGGTGACGTCCGCCTCCGCCACCGCACGCGGTGCCTTCCCGAGATCGGTGCGCGCGGCGAGGGGCATGTCCGGCATGTCGGGCCGCCCGAAGCGCAGGTACAGCCAGCCTCCCAGCAGCGGAACGAGGAGCGCCGCGAGCGCCACCGCCGCCCGCCCGGCCCGCGTCTCCCGCAGCCGCTCGCGCTCGCGGTGACGGTCCAGCTCCAGCATGCGGCGCTTGATCTCCACCTCGGCGGCGCGCGCCGCCTCGGGCGTGATCAGACCCACCCCGAGGTCGCGGCGGATCTCGGCGAGCTGCTCGCGGGCGAGCGCCAGCTCGGCCTCCACCCGGTCCACCGCCCGGCGCCGCCGGCGCACCGCCGGCCACAGCAGGAAGAGGACGGTCGCGAGTGCGAGGACGGCGTAGCCGACGGGCTCGACGGCCGCCAAGGCGCGTTCCTCCCGGACACCACGCCGGGTGATCTGGACGCCACGCACAGGCCGGCAAGGCGCCGCAGGGCGCGGCGCGGTGCGTTGAACCGGCGCATCCGCGGCCCATATGGCCGTTGCGAGAGCATCCGGATCCGTACGGATTTCCGCCATCGAGAGCCGGCAGAACGGGACGTTGCAGACAGAGACCGTGAACGAGATCTCCTCCTTCGCGGAGCTGGGACTTCGCGAGGAGCTTCTGCGTGCCCTGGAGGATGCGGGCTACACGCAGCCGACGCCCATCCAGGCCCGCGCCATTCCGGAAGTGCTGGCCGGCCGCAATCTGGTCGGCATCGCCCAGACCGGCACCGGCAAGACGGCCGCCTTCCTGCTGCCGGTGCTGCAGAAGCTGGCCGGCGGACGCAGCCGCGCGCGCATGCCGCGGGCGCTGATCCTCTCGCCCACGCGCGAGCTCGCCACCCAGACCGCCCGCAACTTCGAGCTGTTCGCCAGGTATCTGCCGCTGCACATGGTGCTGCTCATCGGCGGCGTGGGCATGGGCGAGCAGGAGAAGATCCTGGAGCGCGGCGACGTGGACGTGGTGATCGCCACGCCCGGTCGCCTGCTCGACTGGTTCGAGCGCGGCAGGATCCTGCTGAGCGGTGTCGAGATCCTCGTGATCGACGAGGCCGACCGCATGCTCGACATGGGCTTCATGCCCGACGTCGAGAGGATCATCCGCCTGCTGGTCCGCCGCCGCCAGACCCTGCTGTTCTCCGCCACCATGCCGCCGGAAGTCCGCCGGCTGGTGGAGACCTTCGTGCAGGATCCCGTCGAGGTGGCGGTGACGCCGCCCGCCCGCAAGGCCGAGTCCGTCGAGGACGTCTTCGTGCCGACGGAGGCGGCGAAGAAGCGCCAGACGCTGGTGCGGCTGCTGCGCACCCGGGGCGTCGAGAAGGCCATGATCTTCTGCAACACCAAGCGGGAGGTCGCGGCCCTCACCCGCCATCTGCGCAACCAGGGCTTCGCCGCCGAGGACATCCACGGCGACCTCGAGCAGAGCATCCGCCAGAAGACCCTCG
>BEIP01000353.1 GCA_002898955.1 bacterium HR39
CCACGTGCCGGTCGGGCCGCAGCAGATAGGTGGTCCCGGGCTCCAGATGCCAGCGGCGGGTGAGCAGCCCCTCCACGTCGGCCAGGTCGTGGCTCGCCGCCACCCCCGCGCTCAGCACGCGCACCGGCACCGGCAGATCCGCGAGCGCCCGCTGCAGCACCGCCGCTTCGGCCGCCGGATTGGCGCCGTCGGCGGGCTGGAACATCACGGTGAAGCTGCCGTCCAGGGCGTGCAGCAGCCAGCTCCGCGCACCGCTGCGGGCGACCGGTGCGTCCACCGCCGGGCTGCCCGGCCGCATGGTCGCAGGGAAGGGGTCGACCTCGGGCGTGTTCAGCGGCGAGCCGTCGTAGACGGCCGGAGTCGACAGCCGGCCGCTGTTGACGAAACGCCGGGCGAATTCGTGGTGCGCGGCGAGCTCGAGGGTGGCGTTGCGCAGCGCCACCGGTCCCGGCCCCTTCGGGGCGATGAAGTCGGTGGAGCGGGTGGAGTGGAGGATGTTCTCGTCCGCCGCGAGGCCCCGCTCGAAGTCGTAAGAGTCGAGCAGCGACTCGGGAGCGGTGCCCTCCAGCACCAGAGCGAGCTTCCAGGCGAGGTTGTCGGCGTCCTGGATGCCGCCGTTGCCGCCGCGCGCGCCGAAGGGCGAGACCTGGTGGGCCGAATCGCCGGCGAAGATCACCCGGCCGTGGCGAAAGCGCTCGAGCCGCCGGCACTGGAAGGTGTAGACCGAGATCCACTCGAGCTCGAAGGGCCGCTCGCCCAGCATGGCGCGCAGCCGCGGCACCACCCGCTCGGGCCGGCGCTCCTCTTCCGGATCGGCCTGCGGGCCGAGCTGCAGGTCGATGCGCCAGACGTTGTCGGCCTGCTTGTGCAGGAGCGCCGACTGACCCGAGTGGAAGGGCGGCTCGAACCAGAACCAGCGCTCGGCCGGGTAATCGGCCTGCATGTGGACATCGGTGATGAGGAAGCGGTCCTCGAACACCCGGCCGACGAAGGACAGGCCCAGAAGCCGCCTGACCGTACTCTTGGCGCCGTCGCAGGCCACCAGCCACTGCGCGTGGATGCGGTAAGGCCCCTGCGGGCTCTCCAGCTCGACCAGCACGCCGTCGTTGCGCGGCTCCACGCCCACCACCCGCGTGCGCCAGCGGATCTCGATGTCGGGCTGCTGCTCCGCCGCCTCGACGCAGTACTGTTCGAAGTAGTACTGCTGGAGGTTGACGAAGGCGGGCATGCGGTGGCCCGGCTCGGGCAGCAGGTCGAAGCGCCAGATCTCGCGATCGCGGAAGAACACCCGCCCGGTGTTCCAGGTCACGCCCTTGTCCAAAAGGCGCTGGCCGACGCCGAGCCGGTCCATGATCTCGAGGGTGTGCTTGGACCAGCAGATGGCGCGCGAGCCGACGGAGACGGTGTCGTCGTCGTCCACCAGCAGCACCCGGCGGCCGCGCTGCGCGAGGTCGAGGGCGAAGGCGAGACCGACGGGGCCGGCGCCCACCACCACCGTCTCGTGCTCGGCCGGCTGCGCCCGGGTGGCGTCCGGGGTCGGACGGTAGGCGAACCTGGGATAGACGTAGGTGCCCACGGCTTCCCTCCCGCGCTCGCGGTCTCCTTCCCGCCGGCCCCGAGCCTAGGGCGGTGGGGCGGCGGTTTCAATTGAAACCGTCGGCCGCGCGGTGAGGGCGGTCCCTAGACCTCGAACTGATAGGTGGCCGGGAGGAAGCGCCAGGACTCCGCCGTCCTCTCCACGAAGCCCAGCGCCGGGAAGGGCATGTGGTAGCCGGCCACCGGCAGCCGCTCGGCGGCGCACATGTCGAAGATGCGCCGGCGGGTCGCCGCCGCGGCCTGCTTGTCCATGTCGAAGCGCACGTGCCAGTCGGGCCGCTGGACCGAGACCACGTAGTGGTTGGCGGTATCGGCCCACATCAGCAGCCGCCGCCCCTCGCTCTCGATGTGGAAGACCAGATGCCCGGGCGTGTGGCCGAAGGCGGACATGGCCGTGATGCCCGGCACCACCTCCTGCCCGTCCTCGAGGAAGGTGATGCGCTCGGAAAGCGGCACCACGTTCGCCCGCACCAGCTTCGCCGTATTCTCCGTGGGACCGGACAGGCGCTCTTCGGCGGTCCAGAACTCGTACTCGACCCGCCCCGCGAAGATCCGGGCGTTGGGGAAGGCCGGCGCGCCGTCCTCCATCAGCCCGCCGATGTGGTCGGGGTGGAAGTGGGTGATGGCCACCACGTCCACCTGCCAGGGCGCGATGCCGAGCCGCCCGAGCAGCTCGCGCAGCCGGCCGGCCTGCGGCCGCCTTGCGGCGCCGTTGCCGGTGTCGATCAGCACGATCTCGCGGCCGGTGTTCACGAGCAGCGGCGTGAAGCCGTTGACGAAGCGGTTCCCGGGCAGGAAGTTCGCCCGGCACAGCTCCACCACCTCCTCCGGCGTGCGGTCCTGGCCGAAGATCGGATGGGGGCCGTCCATGGCGATCTTGCCGTCCAGGAGGCAGGTGATCTCGAAGGCTCCGAGCCGGAAGCGGTAGACCTCGGGCCACAGCGGTCCCTGCTGCGGGGCCGCGGCGCGGGCATCGCCTGCCGCGAAGGGGCCGAGGCCCCCGGCGGCGAGCGCTCCCGCCACCCCCGCACCGAGACCGGAAAGAGTCCGCCTGCGCGTGCTCATGGATCCACCTCCCCCCGAAGGCGCCCGCGGAAGCGGGGCCACCATGGCCTAAGACGCCCGCGGGTGCAACGCCGCTCGGCCGCCCCGCTCCTCCACCAGGATCACGAAGGCGTCCCCGCGCTCCTCCACCCCGACCGG
>BEIP01000354.1 GCA_002898955.1 bacterium HR39
CCCGCGGCGAACCCTGTCCCCGACGCAGCTACTGCGATCCTGCAGTCCTACCTGTTCGACCTGCTGGTCTCGCTCGACGAGGCAGGCAAGGACCTGCCGACCCTGTTGCGGGCCGCGCAGGTCCTGGCGGCCCTCCGCCGGAGCGACCAGATCCGAGTGCGCACGGAGGCGGAGCTGCGCGCGCTGGCCGCGCAGCGCCTACCGGCGACCGACGAGGAGGCCAGGCGTCGCGGCCTGGATCCCGAGACGGTCCGGCGGATCAGGGAGGAGATCTATGGGCTCGGCCCCGGCGGTCAGCCTGTACCAGTACCAGCGTAGGTGGGTCGAGGACCACGCCAGGCTGAAGGCCGGCATGTGGGCCCGGCAGACCGGCAAGACGTTCTCCACCACCCTGGAGATCGTGCTGGACTGCCTGGACGCGGCATCCCAGGGGCGGCGGTCCCGCTGGGTCATCCTGAGCCGGGGCGAGCGGCAGGCCAGGGAGGCCGTGGAGGAGGGCGTGAAGCGACACTGTGCAGCGATCCAGCTCGCTTTCGAGTCGCACGAGACCGAGGTGCAGTTCGAGGCCACGTACAAGGCCCTGGAGGTGGTGCTACCGGGTGGCTCACGCGTGACGGCCCTGCCGGCCAACCCGGACACGGCCAGGGGTTTCTCGGCGCACGTCTTCCTCGACGAGTTCGCCTTCCACCAGCACGACCGCGAGATCTGGCGGGCGATGTTCCCGATCATCACCCGCGGCTGGAAGCTGCGCGTGATGAGCACACCAAACGGGACCGGGAACAAGTTCTACGAGATCATGACCGCCAGCGACGACGGCGTCTGGAGCCGCCACGTGGTGGACATCTACCAAGCCGTGCGCGACGGCCTGGATCTCGACGTTGAGGCCCTGCGGGCAGCCATGAACGATCCAGACGGCTGGGCGCAGGAGTTCGAGCTGCGGTGGATCGACGAAGGAACCGCGTGGCTCAGTTGGGAGGCCATCAACCCCTGCGAACACCCGGACGCCGGCCGGCCTGAGCTGTACGCGGGCGGGCCGACTTACGTAGGCGTGGACATTGCGGCACGGCGGGACCTGTTCGTGATCTGGGTCCTGGAGCGCACGGAGGACGGTGTCCTGTGGACACGAGAGATTCAGGAGGCCAGGCGCATCACGTTCGCCGAGCAGCAGGAGAGGCTCGACGACGTGATGCGCCGCTACCAGGTGGCCGCGTGCTACGTCGACCAGACCGGCATGGGCGAGATGCCGGTCGAATGGCTCCGCCGCCGGTGGGGCGACTTGGTGGTCGGGGTCCACTTCACACAGGCAGCGAAGCTGGACCTAGCCCAGGCGGGCCGCCGCGCGTTCGAGGACCGGCTGATCCGCATCCCAGCCGGGAACCTGGCGCTACGCGCGGACCTGCGGAGCCTGCGCCGCGCCGCGACCCCCACGGGCGGAGTACGGTTCGACGTCGCGGGCGGCACAGACAGCCACGCAGACCGCACCTGGGCGTGCTTTCTGGCGTGCTACGCCGCGGCACAGGGCCAGGGGGCCGGGCCGGTTGAATGGCGCGGGACGGGCGTGGAGCGCCGTCACCTTGCGTACTCGGACTTCTTGCGGGCACTGGCATGAGGATCCGGATCTGCGCGCGATGTTCGAGCGGGGCGACTGCTGGCTGTCAGCCCGGGAGGCCCTGCGGTACGGCCTGGTAGATGCCATCTGGGGGGACGGTGAGTAACGTGGCGCAGCTACCCGAGTTCATGCGGACCGAGATCGCGCCCATCTGGAGCGATCCCCAGCTACCGCAGTACGCTGGCCTGCTGAGGCCGGACGACGACACGCTGGCCACCCGCGGGGGGGCTCGGGGGGTGCGGATCTACGAGGAGCTGGAGCGCGACCCGCAGGTATGGGCCGCACTCCAGACCCGGATCCACGCGCTGATCGGTCGGGAATGGTACGTGGAGGCCGGAGCAGACGACCCAGCCAGCCAGCGCGCCGCGGACTTGGCACGGCAGCAGCTGGAGTCTGTCAGGTTTGACTCCGCATGCGCCCACCTGCTCCACGCCATTCTCTTGGGCTATGCCGTCGTGGAGGTGGTCTGGGAGATCCGTGACGGGGCCGTGGCCGTGGCGGAGCTCATTCCGCGGCGATCCAGCAGGTTCGTGTTCGACACGCAGGGCAGGCTGCGTCTGCTCACTCCCGAGTCCCCGGTCGAGGGCGTCCTCGTGCCGGGCCGCAAGATGATCGTCCACCGGTACGGGGGCGTAGATAACCCGTACGGCCTGGGACTGGGCACTAGGCTGTTCTGGCCCGTCTGGTTCAAGCGAGAGGGCATCCGCATGTGGCTGCAGTACGCGGAGAAGTTCGGGTTCCCGACGGCGGTGGGCAAGTACAGCCCGGGCACACCGGACGACCAGCAGCAGCGGCTCCTGGAGGCCCTCCGGGCCATGGCGAGGGAGACCGGCATCGTCATCCCATCCACGATGCAGGTGGAACTGCTTGAGGCGACCAGGCAGAGCTCCACGGACCTGTACCGGTCGCTGTGCGACTACATGGACACGGAGATCGTGCGGGTCATCCTCGGACAGGGGGGGAGGCAGCAGACCGGCGGCGAACTGGCTGCCGCAGTGGAGCTCCGGCAGCTCGTCCGCCGCGAGATGATGCAGGCAGACGCGGATCTCCTGAGCGACACGCTGAACAGCACCCTCATGCGGTGGATCGCCGACTTCAACGTCCCCGGGGCCGTGCCCCCCCGCGTCTACCGCCGGCTGGACGATCCGGAGAGCCTGACGGATCGCGCGAAGCGCGACGAGATCCTGTTC
>BEIP01000355.1 GCA_002898955.1 bacterium HR39
GCCGCCGGAGCTGCGCGCCCGCCGCGTGCTCGACGCGGCGGAGGCCGAACTCGCCCGGGACCTCGTGCGGCTCGCGCTGGCGCGTGCCGGCGAGGCGGTGGACTGGCTGGATGCGGCCGCACGGGGGCCCGTGTTCGCAGCGGCGCTGGAGCCCGGCTGGCGCCCGCCGCGGCCCGCTCCCATCGAGGCCGACTTCCGCCTCGACTGGCCCCTGGCCGCCACCGGCGGGCTGGCGGTGCTGGCCGAGCGCCCGGCGATCCGCCTCGACGCCCAGCGCCTGCAGGCGCCCGAAGCCCCCTTCTCCCTCGCGCTGGCGGCGCTGCAGCTGCTGGATCCGCCGCCGCCCTTCCCCCGCTGGCCCTAGATGACGACGCGGCCGCAGCCGGCCGGGCGCGGGCTTCCGCCCCGCGCGGGACGATGCCGGCGCACGGATCGAAACCGGGCGGGTGGGCGGCGGGGGTGAGCCAGACGAAATCGTAGGGCAGATCGCGCGCAACGGCCTCATCGAACTCGCCCACCGCGAGGAAGGCCAGTCCCACGACCGGCGCACCGGGCGCGCGCCGCGCCAGATACCACGGCACGCCGAAGTCGCGGCGGGCGTGTCCGCGGCCGGTGATCAGCACCGCCCGCCCGCGGCCGGCCGTCACCGCGAGGCGATCGGCCATCACCGCGTCCCGGGCCCGCTGCACCGCCACGAGGCGCGGCAGGAAATCGCGCGCGAGCCGCCCGCAGTGGGCGTCGAACAGCACCTCTGCCAGGCGCTCCCGCAGCTCCGCGGGAAAGGGCTCGACGAGGCCGGTGCGCGCCGGCAGACCTTCGGGAAGCACCGAGAGATCACCCGAAGCGACGGCCCGGATGCGCGGCGGCTCCAGCCCGGCGGCGACGAAGCGCGCGCCCGCTTCCAGCGCCGCCTCGAAGACGGGACGGTAGACGTCGAAGTCCGGCCAACCCCGCTCCTCCCAGCGCACCGCCCGGGCGAAGGCGTCGAGGTCGACGGGCCGGCGCGAAGGGTGCTCCGCCACGACGGCCTGCTGGTCGAGGTCCAGCATCTCGAAGGCCACGACCGACACCCCCGGCGGGCGCTTCGCGAGCTCCCGGATCACCCGCGCCTGCAGGCGGTGATGATCGGCGTTGTCGTGGATCTCGCCGAGCAGCACGAAGCGGGCCCGCGCCAGCGCGTCGTAGAGCTCCGCCTCGCCCACGAAGCGCCCGGCGCGCACGTCGTAGATGCGTCCCACCAGGGGATGGCCGGCGTCGTAGGGGTGGACCCACTCCCGGCCGCTCCCGGCGGCGCATCCTCCCAGCACCAGACTCCCGGCCAGCGCCAGCGCACCGAGCCGCACCATCGGCCGCACCGCCCGCGGTCCTCCCTCCTGGATGCCCCCATGCTGTCACCGCCGCCGCGCCCTGTCATCCCGCCCGAGGCCGGGGGCGCACCCCGAAGCCCGCGCCGTCGCCCGGCCGCCACGGGCACAACCCGTTGCGGCCCTGCGGGCGATCGCCATCTATACGCACGGTGCCAGCGACGGATCGTCCGGCCCGTGAACCTCTTGAGGACCGCCATCCTGCTCGCCGCCCTCACGGCGCTCTTCGCCGTGGTGGGGCTGCTCGCCGGCGGCGAGGCCGGCATGCTGATCGCCCTGCTCTTCGCGGGTGCGGGGAATCTCTTCGCCTGGTGGAACTCGGACCGGCTGGTGCTGGCCTGGCACGGCGCGCGGGAGCTCGGGCCGGACGAGCTGCCGTGGCTGCAGGCCCTGGTGGCCGAGCTCGCCGCCCGTGCCGGCATCCCCACGCCGCGGATCTATCTGATCGACGTGCCACAGCCCAACGCCTTCGCCACCGGCCGCAGTCCGAGGAGTGCGGCCGTGGCGGTGACCACCGGACTCCTGGAGCTGCTCGATCGGGAGGAGCTCGCCGGGGTGATCGCCCACGAGCTCGCCCACATCAGGAACCGCGACACGCTGACCATGACGGTGGCGGCGACGCTGGCCGGCGCCATCAGTGCGCTCGCCAACATGTTCCTCTGGTTCGGCGGCATGTTCGCCGGCGAGCGCCGCGACAACCCGCTCGGCGCGATCGGCACGCTGCTTTTGCTCCTGCTGGCGCCCCTCGCCGCGGCGCTCATCCAGTTCGCCATCTCCCGAACGCGCGAGTTCGCGGCCGATCGCGGCGGAGCCGAGATCTGCGGCAATCCGCTGTGGCTCGCCCGGGCGCTCGAGAAGATCGAGGCCTGGGCCCGGCGCACGCCGCTTCCCACCGCCGAGCTCCACCCGGAGACCTCGCCACTCTTCATCGTCAATCCGCTCGCCGGTGAGGGCGGCATCGCCGCGCTGTTCCGCACCCATCCGCCCACGGAAGCGCGCATCCGGGCGCTTCTGGACCTCGCCCGCGAGATGCGGATCGCCCCGCCGCGCCCGCTTCCCACCCACCACGCGCCGCACCGTCCGCGCCGCTTCGGCAGCGTGCCGCCCACCCGCAGGGAGTGAGCCGGGCGCTCACGCGGCTGCGGCCGCCGCGGCCGGGGGCGGCAGGGGAGCGGGTGGTGACCCTCAGGCCCCGGAACCGCCCGCGCCGGGACGGTGGCCGTGGGTGCGGGCGAAGGCCTCCTCGAAGGCGGCGCGCTTCTCGGGCGGCGCCTCCTTCTGGTAGCGCCGCTTCCACTCCTCGTAGGGCATGCCGTAGACCCACTCGCGCGCCTCGGGATCCGAGAGCGGGACGCCGCGCTCCTCGGCCGCCTCGCGCAGCCAGCGCGAGAGGCAGTTGCGGCAGAAGCCGGCGAGGTTCATGAGGTCGATGT
>BEIP01000356.1 GCA_002898955.1 bacterium HR39
GTGACGGCGACATGCTCTCCATCGGCACCAACCACCTGATCCACACCGTCCGCCGCGATCCCGATCTCGTCATCCTGATCCTCGACAACGAGGTCTACGGGCTGACCAAGGGACAGATCTCGCCCACTTCGCCCACGGGCATGCGCACGCCCTCCACGCCGCGCGGCTCGGTGGAGCGGCCGCTCTCCGCCCTGCAGGTGGCGCTGGCTGCCGGCGCCCGCTTCGTGGCACGGGCCATCGACACCGACCGCGAGCTGCCGGAGATCCTCGTGCGCGCCCACGACCATCCCGGCACCGCGGTGGTGCAGATCCTGCAGAACTGCGTGGTCTACAACGACGGCGCCTTCGAGCACATCACGGCGAAGGAGGTGGCGGCCGACGCCCAGCTCCGCCCCGTTCCCGGAGAGCCGCTGGTCTTCGGCCGCGAACGCGACCGGGCGCTGCGGGTGGGGGCGGACGGCCGGCCCGAGGTGGTGAGCCTTTCCGAGGTCGATCCCGACACCCTGCCGCGCTTCGATCCGAAGAACCGGGAGCTCGCCTGCCTGCTCGCCGCACTGGAGCCGCCGCTGCCGGTGGCCATCGGCGTGCTCTACGCCGATCCGGCGCCCGAATCCTACGAGCGCGCCGTGCGCCGCCAGGAAGAGGAGGCGCGCGCGCAGGGTCCCGCGGACCTCGCCGCGGTGCTGAAGAGCGGGCCGGTGTGGGTGGTGCCGGGCTGATCCCGAAGCTTGTCCACCGGGACGGGAGGGGGTAACATCGACGCGCAACCGGAGCGCGAGCGATGCCCTCTCCCGTACGGGCGGCGGGCCAGCTGCTGCGGGTTGGACGCCTCGCGGCCGATGCCCGAAGCCGCGCGCGTCTATTGCATCTGGCGCTGCGCGCCCGCCTCCACGGCCCGCCGCGCGAACCCGTGCCGGTGCGCCTCTGTCGCCACGGTCGCCTGGTGACGCTGGGACTTCGCGATCATCACGACATCGACCTGCTCGACGAGCTCTGGGCGGGTGAGGGCTATCCGCTGCCCGCAGGCTTCACCCCGCGCCGGGTGCTGGACCTCGGCGCCAACATCGGCCTCTTCGCCATCGACCTCGCCCTGCGCTTCCCCGAGGCCCGCATCCTCGCCGTCGAGCCGCATCCGTACACCTTCCGGCGCCTGCGGGCGCATGCGGCGTGCTTTCCCGGCATCGCGCCGGTCCACGCCGCCGTGTGGGAGCGGGAGGGGGAGGTGGCCTTCGCCGCCCTCGACCAGCACCCCTCCGCCCGCGTCGACGGCGAGGGCCGTGCGGGAGGAATCCGGGTCCCGGCCGCGACGCTGGAGTCGCTGTTCGCGCGCCTCGGTGGTGCGGCCGATCTCGTCAAGTTCGACATCGAGGGGGCGGAAGGCCGGGTGCTGCGCGATCCCGCCGTGCTGCGCCGCGCCGCGCGGTGGATCGGCGAGCTCCACCCGCACCTGCCGGGCTGCGATCCACCGCTGATCGCCGCACGCTTCCGCGAGGCCGGATTCGCGGTGGATCTGCGCCCGCTCGCGGGCTCCTGCCGGCTGCTGGTGGCCCGGCGCGAAGACGTGTCGGTGGCGGCCCCGGCCGCCGCTCAGCCCTGCTCGTCGCTCTCGCCTTCCTCGTAGAGGGCGGCGCGGCCCAGCCGGTCGAGGCAGATCTCCGCCGTCCACGGCAGCATCAGCGAGCCGCAGCGGGAATCGCGGAAGATGCGGGGCAGGGCGAAGCGCTCCATGATGGCCTGACCGCCACAGGTGCGGATCGCGAGCTGCGAGATCTCGCTCGCCGTCTCCATCACCGTGTACTGGGCGGCCCAGGCCCGCATCACGGCGTCCTTCGGCGGATCGATGCGCGCCTCGCTGATCGCCCGGAACCACAGCGCCTTGGCCTGGTCCAGCATGATGCGCATCTGCGCCACCGCCATCTGCTTGGTGGGGTACATGCGCCGTTTCACCGGCGGCATGCCGGGGATCTCGCCGCGCAAGTAAGACACCGTGAAGTCGTAGGCGGCCTGGGCGAGGCCGAGGTAAGTGGGGGTGAGGGTCATGAACATGTGCGGCCAGCGCACCGCCGCCTGGTAGTACACCCCGGGCGGCATCAGCGCCTCGTCCTCGCCGACGAAGACATCGGTGAAGCGCAGATTGCGCGAGACGGTGCCGCGCATGCCGAGCGGGTCCCACTCGCCCTCCACCTCGACGCCCGGCGCGTCGGCCGGGACGGCGAGATAGAGGGTGTCGCGCCGGCGCAGGCTGCCGTCCTCGCGCACCTCCGTGCACAGCACGCCGTAGTAGTCGGCATGGCCCGCGAGCGAGGCGAAGATCTTGCGGCCGTTCACCACCCAGCCGCCGGGAACGCGCCGGGCGGTCGTGGAAAAGGGCACTTCGCCCGCCGCGGCCGGGCCGCCCTCGGAGAACGGCTGGGCGTAGACCTTCCCCTCCTAGACGATGCGCCGGTAATGGATGGCGCGCCGGCGCTCGTGCTCGGCGCGCTGCTCCGCCGTCATGTCCAGCGTGTCCGCGAGCTCGCCCGACCACAGGCACGAGCACACGTGCATGTTGAAGGTGAGGGCGGTGGCACCGCAGTAGCGGCCGATCTCGGCCGCCGCGATCATGTAGGCGCGATAGTCCGCCCCCAGCCCCCCGTAGCGCTTCGGCACGCAGATTCCCAGAAGGCCGGCCTCGCGCAGGTCCCGGTAGTTCTCCACCGGAAAGCGTGCCTCGCGGTCCCAGATGTGGGCGCGCGGCGCAAAGCGCTCGCGGGCGAGCTCGCGGCAGCGGCGGGCGAGCCCGGCCTCCTCCTCGCGC
>BEIP01000357.1 GCA_002898955.1 bacterium HR39
CCCGTGCTCGGCGGCGAAGATCAGGATGCGCAGGTTGGGATCGCGCGACAGCAGCCAGGCGCAGTACAGCCCCACCAGCGTGGACTTGCCGGCGTTTCTGAAGACCATGAGCAGAAGCCGCCGGCGTCCCTCCGCCCGGCAGCGCTCCAGCCAGCCGGCGATCTCGTGGTGCAGCGCCGGGGTGCGCTGGCGCTGGATGACGTTCCACAGGAAGACGAACTGGCGGAAGCCCGAGAGCCGGCCGGGGTCGAGATCGGGTTCCTCGACCCGCGGCCGGCAGAGGGCTTCGAGCTGGCCGTAGGGCAGACCCTCGGGCACGGCTCAGTCCAGAAGGCTCCTGCGGCCGAAGCGGCCGAGCAGGTCCGAGGCGTAGGGCAGGAAGCGCTCGGTGCGCTGGAGCAGGTCGCGCCGGCGGCGGCGGCCGAACAGCTCCTCCACCGCCGAGAGGTCGGCGGCGTAGCGCTCGCGGGCGTCGGCGAGACGCTCTGCCGTGCGCTTCTCGAGGCCGCGCAGCACCGCGTCGAAGGAACTGCCGGTGGCCACGCCGGCCGCTCCGGCCCGGGCGCGGGCCGCGGCGAGGCGCTGCGCGAGGTCCTGCCGTTCCTCTTCGGCCGCCTGCTCGAAGCGGGCGCGCAGCGCACGGCGGCGGGAGCGCTCCTCGCGGGCGAGGTCGCGCTCCGCCCGGCGCCGCGCTTCCGTCTGGAGGGCGAGCTGGAATCCGAGGGTCGCGAGATCGCCGAGTCCCGACATCAGCCGTTCACCTCGATCTGCAGGGTGGAGGACAGGAGGGTGAAGGGGACCGGATCGTCCTGGCGGATGCGCCAGGGCGGCCCGTCGTCGCCGCGCCGCCAGCCGAGCGCGCGCAGCTCCACGGTGCCAGTGAAGGGGACGGACGCGAGCCGCACGGGTGCCGGACCGCGGCCGAGGTCGACCCGCAGGGCTCCACTCGCGTGCAGGCGCAGGGCGAGCCGCACCGGCCGCCAGGCGGCGTTCGCCCCCTGCGGCTCCACCAGCTCGAGCGGCGCGAAGGGGACGATCTCGTGGGCGAAGGCGTGCCCGAGCACCAGCACGCTCGCCGGTTCGGACAGCAGGAGGGTGCCGGCCGCGAGCTCGATCTCCCCGAGATCGCGGCCGTCCGCGAGCACGCGCAGGCGCCGCCCCACCAGCGCGTCGAGGCCGCTCCAGGAGGTCGTGGGCGAGGGGCGGGTGAAGGTGCGGGCGCCGTCGAGCTGCAGCCCCTCCTCGAAGCGCTCGAGGGCGACGCCGCCCGCCCGCTCCACCAGCACGTGCACCGTGCCGTCGAGGGTGGCCATGTCCACCACGGTGCCGTCGCTGGCGTGACCGGCCCAGGCCACCACATGGCTGTTGCGGTCGATGGTGAGGGAGGCGAAGCCGCCGTCGGCCCGGGCCACCCACAGCACCCGGCGCAGGGGATCGAAGGCGCAGGCACGCGGGCGTTCCAGCAGATGGCCGGCGAGGAGCGCGAGATCGGCCGCCTGCCAGGCCTGCTCGGTGTCGGTGAAGACGAACTCGCGCAGATCCCGTCCGCTGCGACCGACGAACAGCACGGCGCCGTCCACCTCGACCGGGCGAACCCGCCGCTGCGGGAAGCAGCCCACCGTGGTCTGGCGGCCGACCTCGACGCCGGTGGGCGTGATCGGGTCGCCGTGCACCACCCATTCGCCGCCGGTGGTGAAGACGTAGAGGCGGCGGGCCGGGACGAGGTGCAGCACCGTCTCGGGCTCCGCGGCGGCGAGGCGGAAGGCCACCGCCTCGTCGTCGAGTCCCTGCTCGGTGGAGAAGTCGTAGAAGCGGCCCGAGCGGGAGAACCAGACGAAGTCCGGCAGATCGCGGCTGCCGCCGACCACCAGGCGGTTCTGGTGGACGGTGACGGTGCGCGGCCAGCCGCGGGCGTGGGAGAAGGCCTGCTCGGCCCAGTCGGTGGTGGAGCCGACGCCGGAGGGATCCTCGCGGGTCCAGCCGCGGGCGCGGGTGGCGTCCACCACGTCGTAGAGGAACACCCAGGCGTGGGCGACGCGCAGCCAGGTGCCGATGTGGGCGGCGGTGAACACGGGCGCGCTCGCCGCCGGCTCCACGAGCGTGCGGCCGGGCGCGGCCGGATCGGGCGTGGGGTTCTGCAGCTCGATGCGCACCTCGCGCGGAGCGAAGCGCTCGAAGGGCACGAGCGGCCGCGAGAGGGGGTCGGCGGGATCGGCGAGGGCGATCGGCCAGCGGTCGAAGCGCCAGCCGGCGACGGGATCCCGGTGGAGCCGCCGCGGCTCGAATTCGGGATGGACGAGGAGCAGTGCACCGTCCACCACCGCGAAGTCGACCTCGTCGATGCGCGCGGCGGTCAGCAGCGAGGTGGGGAACGACGCGAGGAGCGCGCCCTGCGCGTCGTACAGGGCGAGCGCGCCCTCGCGCAGCACCGCGAGGAGGCTGCCCGCGGGCGAGGGGAAGGGCAGGAGCCGCCGGGCACCCGGCACCTCGGCCAGATGGCGCAGCCCGGGGCGGCGCGCGAGCCCGCCGGTGATCCGCGGCAACACGTTGAGCAGGCGCCGGGCCCCCTCGCGGCGCACGGTGAGATCGAGCCGGCCGGCCAGCTCCGGGTCCAGCTCGCCCGCCGAGAAGGCGGTCTGGATGCGGACCTGCCGGCTCATGGCCGCCTCGCGCGGATCAGGGTGAAGTCCTCGACCCGCAGCGGCGTCGCCTGCTGGCTGTCGACGAGGCGCGCGAGCCGCAGCTCGGCATCCGCGAGCCGCCGCAGGGCCTCGGCCCGGCTGGTG
>BEIP01000358.1 GCA_002898955.1 bacterium HR39
GTCCCGACGAGGGGCTGTGGATCGTCGCCACCGGTCCGCTCACTTCCGAATCTCTCGCCCGCTCGATCCGCGAGGTGCGCGGCGAGGACGCGCTGGCCTTCTTCTACGCCATCGCCCCCATCGTCTACCGGGACAGCATCGACTTCACCAAGGCCTGGTTCCAGTCGCGCTGGAACCGCGGCGGCGGGGCCGACTACATCAACTGCCCGCTGGACCGCGAGCAGTACGAGGCCTTCGTGCGCGCGCTGCTCGAGGCCGAGAAGACCGAGTTCCGCGAGTGGGAGAAGGACACGCCCTATTTCGAGGGGTGCCTGCCCATCGAGGTGATGGCCGAGCGCGGCATCGACACCCTGCGCTTCGGCCCGATGAAGCCGGTGGGACTGGTGGATCCGCGCACCGGAAAGCAGCCGTACGCGGTCGTCCAGCTGCGCCAGGACAACCGACTCGGCACGCTCTACAACATGGTCGGCTTCCAGACCAAGCTGAAGTACGGCGAGCAGCTGCGCGTCTTCCGCACGATCCCGGGCCTCGAGAACGCCCGCTTCGCGCGGCTGGGCGGGCTGCACCGCAACACCTTCGTGAACGGCCCGAAGGTGCTGGAGCGCGATCTGCGCATGGAGAACCGCCCCAACGTGCGCCTCGCCGGCCAGATCACCGGCGTGGAGGGCTATGTGGAGAGCGCCGCCGTCGGGCTGCTGGCCGGGCTGTTCGCCGCGGCCGAGGTCCGCGGCATCCCCCTGCCACCACCGCCGCGCGAGACGGCCCACGGGGCGCTGCTCGCCCATGTGACGGGTGATGCCTTCGCCGAGACCTTCCAGCCCATGAACGTCAACTTCGGCCTGTTCCCGCCGCCGCCCGCGGGCACGCGGAAGGACGCCCGCAAGCGGGTGCTGGCCGAGCGGGCGCTGGATGCGCTGGAGCGCTGGCGGGCGGAGGTGGCGAAGCGGCTTTTACCGGTGCCGGCCTGACGGACGCGCAGGGCGAACGGGACCGCCGCGGTTTCTCTTTCCGATTGAACGGCGCATCCCTTGTCTCGTGCGCGGGTTTCGGCTAGAAGCCGGGGAGACGGAGCCCGCCGGGGCTCGCGTCGCGACGTGGAGGAGAGGATCCCGTGCAGGCGGATTCCCCTGCCGTGCGGAACGGCGCCGGCCTGCCGTTCCAGTTGCGGGGATCGGTCCACACCCTGGTCACCCTCAGGCTCGTCGAGCCCGAGGACCCGCAGCTCGTCCCGAGGCTGATCGAGAAGATCGCCTTCGCGCCGGACTTCTACCGCGACGCACCGGTGGTGATCGACGTGGGGCCGGTGGCGGCGCGTCCCCCCATCGACCTCGAGGCCTTCTGCAGTGCGCTTCGCGCCCACCGGCTGGTGCCGGTCGGGGTACAGAACGCCTCGCCGGCCTGGCTCGAGGCCGCCCGCCGGGCCGGGCTCGCCATCTTTCCCGAGGGGCGCGATGCCGCCACGCCGCGGCCGCGCCCGCAGCCCGCGCCGGTGCGCCGCGGTGCGGCCATGCTGGTCGACCGGCCGGTGCGCGGCGGCGAGCAGGTGGTGGCGACCGACGGCGATCTGGTGGTGACGGCGCCGGTGGGGCACGGAGCGGAAGTCGCGGCCGTCGGCCACGTCCACATCTACGGACCGCTGCGCGGGCGGGCGTTCGCCGGCATCGAGGGGGACGCCTCGGCGATGATCTTCTGCGAACGGCTGCACGCCGAACTGCTGTCCATCGCCGGCGTCTACGTGGTGGCGGAGGAGATCGACCCCGATCTCGCGGGTCGGCGGGTCGCCGTACGCCTCGCGGACGGGCGGCTCGTGATCGAGCCCCTGGAGCGGGGCTCCTGAGAAGAGGCGAAGGAGGATCCGACATTGGCCAAGGTCATCGTCGTCACCTCGGGCAAGGGTGGTGTCGGCAAGACCACGACCGCCGCGTCGATCGCCACCGGCCTCGCCCAGCGCGGGCACCGGACGGTGGTGATCGATTTCGACGTGGGCCTGCGCAACCTCGACCTCATCATGGGCGTGGAGCGGCGGGTGGTGTTCGATTTCGTCAACGTCATCCAGGACGGCATCCGCCTCAACCAGGCCCTGATCAAGGACAAGCGTGTCGAGGGCCTCTACATCCTTCCCACCTCGCAGACGCGCGACAAGGACGCGCTCACCCGCGAGGGCGTCGAGAAGGTGATGGAGGAGCTCAAGCGGGAGTTCGACTACATCGTCTGCGACAGCCCGGCGGGCATCGAGAAGGGCGCGCAGATGGCGCTGTGGTACGCCGACGAGGCCATCGTGGTGACCAATCCGGAGGTGGCCTCGGTGCGCGATTCGGACCGCATGCTCGGCATCATCAACTCCAAATCCCGCCGCGCCGAGCTCGGGCTCGATCCCGTCGACACGAAGCTGCTGCTCACGCGCTACGACCTCGACCGGGTGCAGCGGGGCGACATGCTGCGGCTCGAGGACGTGGTGGAGATCCTGGCGATCCCCGTCCTCGGCGTCGTTCCCAACGACCCGATGGCGCTGCACTGCTCCAATCTCGGCATGCCGGTCATCCTGGAGCCGCGCTCGAAGGCCGGCCAGGCCTACCGGGACGCGGTGGCGCGGCTTCTGGGCGAGGAGGTGGAGCTGCGCTTCACCAGGCCGGAAAAGCGCGGTCTGCGGGACTGGTTCGTGAGGAGGAGCGCGTGAGACTGCTGGACTGGTTCCGTCGCGGCCGCGAGCGTTCGGCCGAAACGGCGAAGCAGCGGCTGCAGGTGCTGGTCGCGCTCGACCGGCGCGGAAGCGGCGGGCCC
>BEIP01000359.1 GCA_002898955.1 bacterium HR39
GCACCGGCGGTGTGGGGCGGTGAGACCCTGCACCCGCTCTATCGGCTGGTGCTGTGGCTGGCCGCGCGCATCGCGCCGGATCTCGAAGTGAGCGGGCGCGGTCTGGGACGGCGGGCGAGCGACGACGACGAGGTCCTGCACGAGCTCGCCCGCGATCCCCTGTTCCTGAAGACCACCCGCATCGCCACCCTCGAAGGCGTGGTGCGGCTCATGGACCGGGCGCGGGCGGATGCGCCGCGGCTGCGGCTGCCGGTCCTGGTGCTGGTGGGCGAGCGCGACGAGATCGTCCCGCCCGCGGCCCAGATCTCCTTCGCCCGCGCGATTCCGTCGCCCCGCTGCACGCTGGTGGTCTATCCCGAGGGCTGGCACCTGCTGCTGCGCGACCTGCAGCGCGAGCGGGTGTGGCGCGACGTGCTGGCCTGGATGGAGGGCCGCCCGCTCCCCTCCGGACTGGCCGAGCCCTGTAGCGGGGGACGGATTGCGGACACGGCGGAGGCGGGCCCATCTCCATCGTCGGTGGTGGTGTGGTGAAGGGGGAAATCGTGATGCGGGCCCGCAGGTTCCGGACCCGATGGTGGCCGGCGATGACCGCCGCCATGCTCTGCCTGCTCGCAGCGGGCATCGCACCGGCGAGGGACGCTGCCGTCTACCGCATCCCCGGCCCCGTCGCCTGGGGCGAGCCGGCCTTCGTGGACGAGGAGCTGCTGCTGGTCCCGGTGGCCGGAGTGGTGGAGGTCGACGAGGCCACCCTCGCCCGCGAGCGCGAACGGCGGCGGGCGTGGCTCGCGCGGCCCGCCGGGGAGATCGTCGACGAGCTGGTGCGGCGCGATCCCGGCGAGGGCGAGGCCATGGACCGCTTCCGCCGCTGGCTCGCCGACCGCGTTGTCGAGTCGCTGAAGGCCCATCCGGAGGCCGCCGCGACGCCGGATCCGCGCCGTCTCGTCTCCCTCGCCCTGCGCGCGGGACGCACCACCGCGACCCTGGAGCGGGATCTGCCGGTCCCGCTGCCGGCGGGTGCGGGCATGACCATCACCATGCCCGTGCGCTGACGGCTGACGGACATCCGCGAGGATGCACCCCTCCCCGACGACGTGGAAGAGCTGATGCGGCAGGGGCGCGAGCGCGCCCATCCGCACCGTCCGGACCGGGAGCGGGTGACGATCCCGGCAGATCGCGTGCCCGAGTGAACCGCCGCGCCGGCCGGCGGCGACCGGCCCCGTCCGTACCGGCATCCGCCGGCGGGTCCACGCGCTCCGCCCGCGCCGGAGCATGGTCCCGGTCCGGTGCGGATCGCGGGCGCGGCCTCGGGCCGGGTGGTCGTGACCGGCTGGGCTGTCGCGTATCCAGCGATCAGGGGGCCCCGGGAGCCGCGGTCTACACGATGCGACGGCGCTTCGCCGGTGAGGCTCCGCTGGCGGGCCACGACCTTCACGGTGGCCCGGCAGGATCCTGCCACGTCGGGAGCCGCCACGGGCATCGCTCCCGCGCTCATCCCACGGGAGCGAAGCCCGCGACGAGGCCGCCCAGCACCAGCCGCCAGCCGTCCACCAGCACGAAGAAGATCAGCTTGAAGGGCATGGCCACCATCACCGGCGGCAGCATCATCATGCCCATGCCCATGAGCAGCGACGCCACCACCAGATCGATCACCACGAAGGGCAGATAGAGCAGGAAGCCGATCTCGAAGGCGCGGCGCAGCTCTCCCACCACGAAGGCCGGGACCAGCACCCGCCAAGGCGTCTCCTCGCGCGCGGCGGGAGGGTCGATTCCCGCCACGTCGAAGAACAGTGCGAGGTCCTCGTCCCGGGCCTGGGCGAGCATGAACGCGCGGAAGGGGGCGGATGCGCGCGCGAGCGCTTCTTCCGGCCCGATCTCCTCCTCGAGCAGCGGCGCGATGCCCTCCCGCCAGGCCTGCTCGAACTGCGGCTGCATGACGAAGAAGGTGGCGAACAGCGCGAGGCCGACGAGCACCATGTTGGGCGGCGAGGACTGCAGGCCGAGGGCGCTGCGCAGCAGCGACAGGGCCACGACGATGCGGGTGAAGGCCGTCACCATCACCAGCAGCGAGGGCGCCAGCGCCAGCGCGGTGATCAGCAGGAACAGGCGGACGATCTGGGCGCTCACCGACCCCTGACCGAGATCGATGGTCAGGGTCTCGGCGAGGGCCGCTCCGGCGGGCACCACGAGGAGGGTGGCAGAGGCGACGGCGCAGCCGATCCGGCCCCACCACCGCAGGCGGGCCCGGAAAGGCGCGATCCGTTCCGGCGTCTTCGGCGCGGTGTGGGCCCCATCGGCGCATCGGGCCGCGGCACGAGGTGCGGACGCCGGCGCTCCCCGGCCCGCGCCGGTGCTGCGTGCCGCCAACCCCGTCTCCACCGCGGCCGTCCCTCCGGTGGCCTCCGCCGAGCCCACGGCCGCGCGTACCCGGACCGGGGCTCCCGCCGCCGGCAGCGACGTGCCGCCGGCGAGCGCTCGCGGCCGCCCCGGCGCGAGGACCCGGGGGCTCCGCTCCCGTGCCGTCCGCGGCGACGCCCTCACCGCCCCGCCTCCCCCGCCGGGCGGCGGTCCAACAGCAGCGGGCCCTGCGCCGTGGTCAGCACGACATATTCCACATCGTCGGCCCGCAGCAGCCAGAGCGCGGTGCGGGCATCGGCCATGCGCCGCTCCACCACGAACAGCCGGCGTCCCGCGGCCATCCGGCCCGCGTTGCCCACGAGCGGCAGACCGGGGCGCCCCCCGGCGACCTTCAGCACGCCGGCCGCCAGCCCGGCG
>BEIP01000360.1 GCA_002898955.1 bacterium HR39
CCTCAGCCCGCGCCTGTCGATCGGCGAGATCGTCGCCGAGGGCCTCGAGGTGCACGGCATCGGCCGCACCCGCGAGGAGCGCCGCGAGCGGGTGGCGCGCATCCTCGAGGAGGTGGGGCTGCCGGCCGAGGCCATGGACCGCTATCCGCACGAGTTCTCCGGCGGCCAGCGCCAGCGCATCGCCATCGCCCGCGCCATGGTGCTGGAGCCGCGCTTTCTGGTGTTGGACGAGCCCACCTCGGCCCTCGACCTCTCGGTGCAGGCCCAGGTCGTGCGCCTGCTGCGCGAGCTGCAGGAGCGCCGCGGGGTGGCGTACCTGTTCATCAGCCACGACCTGCGGGTGGTGCGGGCGCTCGCCCACGAGGTGATGGTCATGCGCCGCGGCGTGGTGGTGGAGGCGGGCCCCGCCGAGGAGATCTTCGAACGTCCCCGCCATCCCTACACCCGCGCGCTGTTGCGCGCCGCCTTCGACATCGAGCTCACGCCCGAGGAGATCGCCGGCCTCGCCGGCTGAAGCCGCCCCTCAGCGCTGATCCGCTCCGGGCCGTGACGCTCCACCCTCTCCGTCCGCGGCCGCGGCCTCCGGTCGCCGCAGCGCCGCGCCCGGCCGCAGGGCGTCGCCGCCCAGAGCGCGAAGCCGCGCTTCCACCCGCGCCGCCTCCTCCTCGCGCCCGAGGGCGCGAAGCGCCGTGGCGAGATTGGTGAGATGCGGCGCCAGCGCGGGGTCCTCCGGCCCGAAGGCCCGCTCCGCCGCCTCCAGCGCCTCGCGGAAGGTGTCGGCGGCCTCCGCCCGCCGGCCGAGGTCGAACAGCGCCACCGCCCGGTCGTTGAGCAGGCGGGCGAGCTCGCGCGGATCGTTGCGCCCGCGGCGCTCGAGGGCGAGGGCTTCGTCCAGCAGCCCGGCCGCCTCGGCGTGCCGTCCGAGGGCCGTCAGCACGCCGGCGAGATTGGCCCGCGCCGCCACCGCCAGCTCCGGCGGCACGTCTCCCAGTCCGCGGCAGCGCTCCACCGCCCGGCGCAGCACCTCCGCCGCCCGCTCCAGGTCGCCGGTGGCGAACAGGTTGACCCCGAGGTCGTTCTCCACCCGCGCCCGCAGCGCCGACGGACGTCCGTCCTCGGGCAGCAGCTCCAGCGCCTGCTCCAGCAGCTCCACCGCCTCGGGACCGCGGCCGGCCCGGCGCAGCACCTCGGCGAGGTGGACGAGCAGGGCGGCCCGGCGCTCGGGCGGGAGATCCCCGGCCTTCTCCGCCCGCTCCAGCGCCTCGCGGTAGCGCCGCTCGGCCTCCTCCAGATCGCCGGCCGCGGCCGCCACCGCGGCGAGGTCCGAGAGAGTGGCCACCACCTCCGGGTGATCGGGGCCGAGGCTCTTCTCCAGGTTGGCGAGGGCCTGCAGCAGGTGTCCGCGCGCCGCCGCGTGGTCGCCGTGCTCGGCCTCGAGGGCCGCGAGGCCGACGAGGCTGCGGGCGGTGTCGGGATGCTCCCCGCCGAGCAGCCGGCGGTGCAGCTCCAGTGCGCGCCGGTGGAGCTCCTCCGCCCGTTCCGTCTGCCCGCGGCTGCGGGCCACCTCGGCGAGGTTCTGCAGGATCCGCGCGATGCCGGGATCGTCCTCCCCGGTCACCGCCCGGCGCAGCTCCAGCGCCTCGCGGTAGGCGGCCTCCGCCTCCTCCAGCCGTCCCAGCCGGTGCAGCACGTAGCCGAGATTGTTGAGGGCGGCGGCCCGCCGCAGGTGCGCCTGCGGATCGTCGGCCCCTTCGGCCGCCGCGGCCCGTTCGAACAGCTCCCGTGCCCGCGCCAGATCGCCGGCGCGCACCGCCGCGGCTCCCTCCTCGAGGAGCGCGCGCCAGCCCGCCTCCGGGGAGTCCTCCGGCTGTCCCGAGGCGGGTGCTGCCGCCGCCAGGGCGAGGAACAGCGCGAGCACCGGGACCACGCGGAGGCCGGAACGCCGCGACGGGCGGGCAGGGCGGATCATCGGCGGCTGGATCGTCCGGGACGGGGGTCCGTCGACCGCGGCGAGAGTATCCGCAAGGCGCGCCAGCGTCGAGGGCGAGCCTCACACCACCCGGTGGGGCGGCTCGCGGCCGGAGAAGAAGGCCTCGAGGTTCTCGATGCAGCGGAAGCCCATGGCGTTGCGGGTCTCCACCGTGGCGCTGCCGATGTGGGGAAGCAGGAAGGCGCGCGAATGGCCGAACCAGCGGCGGTTCACGTTCGGCTCGTTCTCGAACACGTCGAGTCCGACGGCGAAGACGTGGCCCGATTCCAGCGCCGCCATCAGCGCCTCCTCGTCCACCACGTTGCCGCGGGCCGTGTTCACCACGATCGCCCCCTGCGGCAGCAGCGCGATGCGCTCGGCGTTCAGCAGGTGGTGGTTCTCCGGTGTGCCGGGGCAGTGCAGCGACAGCACGTGGCAGTGGGGGAGCATGTCCTCGAGGGTCTCGTGCCAGATGGCGCCCTCCTCCAGCTCCGGCGGCAGACGGCGGCGGTTGTGGTAGCGCACCGTCATGCCGATGCCGCGCACGCGGCGGGCGAAGGCCCGGCCGATGCGGCCCAGCCCGACTATGCCGACGGTGCGGCCGTGCAGCTCCATGCCGAGGTAGCCGGTGGGCGACCAGCGCTCCCACAGGCCCGCGCGCAGGTCCCGCTGCGCCTCGAAGGCGCGCCGTGCCGCCCCCAGCATGCACAGCAGCGCCACGTCGGCGGTCGCCTCGGTGGGCACGTCGGGCGTATTGGTCACCACGGTGCCGCGGCGTCGGC
>BEIP01000361.1 GCA_002898955.1 bacterium HR39
GGCCCACTGAGCCCCGGAGCGGTCCCGGCCGACGGCGCTCACACGAACCAGATCAGCGTCACCAGCACGAAGACCGGCAGCAGGAAGGCGCCGGACCACAGCATGTAGCCGAAGAAGCTGGGCATGGGCGTGCCCTGCTCCTCGGCGATGGCCCGCACCATGAAGTTGGGGGCGTTGCCGATGTAGGTGTTGGCGCCCATGAACACCGCCCCGGCCGAGATCGCCAGCAGGGTGTCGGCGAGCGGCCCGGTCAGCACCTCGGGATCGCCCCCGGCGGCGTTGAAGAAGACGAGATAGGTGGGCGCGTTGTCGAGGAAGCTCGAGAGCCCGCCCGTCACCCAGAAGTACATGGCGTTGTTCGGCGTGCCGTCGGGATCGGTGACCAGCGCCACCACGGGAGCCAGCACCCCCTCCTCGCCCGCCTTGAGCATGGCGATCACCGGGATGATGGTGACGAAGATGCCGGCGAAGAGCTTCGCCACCTCCTGGATCGGGAACCAGCTGAAGTCGTTGGCCTCGCGCACTTCGGGCGGCGTCGTCGCCCAGGAGATCCCCGCGAGCAGCAGCAGCAGCAGGTCCCGCACCAGGTTCTGCAGCTCCACCTCGACATGGTAGATCTCGAAGGTGATCCCCGGCCGCCACAGGCCGCTCATCAGCACGCTGCCCACCACGCCGGCGAGCAGCAAGAAGTTGTGCCAGCCCTCCACGTGGATGGGCTCGTCGACGTTCCGCGGCGGCGCCGCCTCCTCGTGGCGCATGTACCAGCGGTCCAGCAGGAAGAAGACCGCCAGCAGGATGCCCGCCACGAACAGCATCGGCGGCAGCATGTGCACCGTCGGCCAGAAGAAGGGCACCCCCTTGAGGAAGCCCAGGAACAGCGGCGGATCGCCGAGCGGCGTGAGCGAGCCGCCGATGTTGGCGACGAGGAAGATGAAGAAGATCACCACGTGCGCCCGGTAGCGCCGCCAGGCGTTGGCCCGCAGCACGGTGCGGATCAGGGCCATGGCGGCGCCGGTGGTGCCCATCCAGCTCGCGAGGAAGGCTCCGAGCGCGAGGATGCCGGTGTTGAAGCCGGGCGTGCCCACCACCGAGCCGGCCACGCGGATGCCGCCGGTGATGGTGAACAGCGAGAACAGCAGGATGATGAAGGGAATGTATTCCAGCAGCGCGGTGTGCAGCACCTCGTAGAGGGTGAAGTCCAGCCCGTGTTCCCACGCCATGGGCAGGAGGATCGCCGCGGCCCAGAAGGCGCTCACCTTGCCGAAGTGCCGGTGCCAGAAGACGGGCGCCACCAGCGGGAAGACGGCGATGGAGAGCAGGATCCCGACGAAGGGGATGGCCCACGGCAGCGCGAGCCGGCTGCCGTCGAGGGCGAGCTCCGCCGCCGTCGCCGTCGAGGCCGCGAATCCCACCAGCGCGAAGGTGCCGAGCGCACCCGCGACGCGTGCGATGCCGATCCTGCGCACCGGTTCCGCCCCTCTCCCGGGCCCGTCCGCCCGCCGCCGCTTCTAGAGGCCGCGTCGCGGACTGTGAAGGGCGGCCGGCGCCTCCCCGGCCCCGCGGGCGTCCGCGGCTTCGCGCACCGGCCGGCGGAAGGGCTGCAGCAGCAGGCGATGCAGGCGCTGCTCGGCCGGATCGCGGAAGACGGGAAGGCCCAGCACCATGCGCTCGTGCCCGGCCGCCGGCTGCGCCCGGTAGGTGCCCAGCAGCCGGTCCCACAGCGACAGGAAGAAGCCGAAGTTGCTGTGGGTCTCCTCGGGGCGCACGGAATGGTGGACCCGGTGCATGTCGGGCGTGACGATCAGAAGACGCAGCCAAGCGTCGACGCGCGGCGCAACGCGCAGGTTGGCGTGGTTGAAGAGCGCCGAGGCATTGAGCAGGATCTCGAACAGCACCACGCCTTCGGCCGGGGCGCCCAGCGCCGCCACCACCGCCATCTTGAGGCCCATGGACAGCAGGATCTCCAGCGGGTGGAAGCGCACGCCGGTGGTGGCATCCACCTCGGTGTCGGCGTGGTGCACCCGGTGCAGCCGCCAGAGGAGCGGCACGGCGTGGAACAGCACGTGCTGGGCCCAGACCGTGAAGTCCAGCACCACGACGGTGGCGAGCACGGCGAGCGGGCGCGGGACGGCTGGCGTGTTCAGCAGGCCGAAGCCCCGCGCCTCGGCGGCGAGCGCCACGCCCACCGCCAGCACCGGGAAGACGAGGCGCAGCACGAGCGCGTCCACCACCACGAGCCCGAGATTGCCACTCCAGCGCAGCAGTCGCGGCAGCTCGCGGCGCCGGCGCGGCCACAGCGCCTCGGCGAACGCCATCGCCGCCAGCACGGCGAGGAAGACGAGGCTGCGCACCAGCGGTTCGTGCTCCAGCAGCAGCGTGCGCACCGCTGCGCTTCCATTCCGGCGTTCCTCCCGCCATCTGGTGCACGGGCGTGCCGCGGCCAGCGGGAGACGCCGCGGCGGGCTGCCGTAACATCGTGCAACACAGTGTGAGTGGTCGGGACGGTCCCGTTCCACTACTACCTTGGCGGGAGGCGCGATCCCGAAATTCGGTCGGTCATCGGCCGTCATCCACGCCCGTGGCCCGCGGGCGGAGCGTCACGACCGCGAGGAGGAGAGACGTCGAGCCATGGTCGAGCCGACGCCGAGCCGCAACGTCCGCCTGCCCTTCCGCACGGAAGGCTTCGCCACGCTGATCGAGGGGCTGGAATACGCAGCCCGCGGCGAGACGGGCTTCAACTTCCACG
>BEIP01000362.1 GCA_002898955.1 bacterium HR39
GATGCGGTCGATGTTCAGATAGCTCTCGCGCGCGGGCGGCGGGCCGATGCACACCGCCTCGTCCGCCATCTCCACGTGCGGCGCGTATTCGTCGGCGGTGGAGTACACGGCCACGGTGCGGATGCCGTGGGCGCGGCAGGTGCGGATGACGCGGCAGGCGATCTCGCCGCGATTGGCGATGAGGATCTTCTCGAACATGGCCGGCTCCGGCGGAAGGGGTCCTGGCCCGTGCTGCGCTGCGAAAGCCCGCCGGTCGGTTAGCAGAAGCGGAAAAGCGGCGGAAGGCTCGCCGGGGTCAGTCCTCGGCGAGTCCGCGCAGCCGCCGGCGGGCGCGCTCGCGGTGCTCCTCGCCCACGTGGCCCGAGAGGGTGGAGAGCACCAGCGCGATCACGGCGGCATCGTCCGAGAATCCGAGCGCCGGAAGGACGTCGGGCAGCAGATCGGCGGGCAGCAGGAAATACGCCACCGCCCCGAGCAACACGTGGCGCACCCGCGGCGGGGTCTGCGGGTCGAGCACGCAGTACCACGCCGCCAGCAGGTCCTCGGCGAAGGGGACCCGCGGCAGCACCCGGCGTAGATAGGCGAACAGCCGCTCGCCGGTACGGGCGAGCCCGTTCGTCGTGGAGCCGGCGTCCATCGGCCTCTCCCTTCTGCGCACCCTCCGCCATTGTGGGCGCGCGGCGCACGCTTTTCACCCCGCCCCGTGGACGGCGCCGTGCGGCCGGTCTACCGAAGGCGGCGGCGGGGAGCCGGGAGAACCAGGCATGGAACACCAGCCAAAGGGCGCGCTTTCGGGGATCCGCGTGGTCGACCTCACCCGGGTGCTGAGCGGGCCCTTCTGCACCCAGTGGCTGGCCGACCACGGGGCCGAAGTGATCAAGGTGGAGCCGCCGACCGGCGACGAGACGCGCCGCTGGGGCCCGCCCTTCGATTCCCATGGCACGGCCTCCTACTTCCTCGGCGTCAACCGCAACAAGCGCGGCATCGGCCTCGACCTCTCGCGTCCCGAGGGGCGGGAGGTGCTGCTGCGCCTGCTCGCCACGGCGGACGTGGTGATCGAGAACTTCAAGGCGGGGACGATGGAGAAGTGGGGTCTTGGCTACGAGGCGCTGCACGGGCGCTTTCCCCGCCTCGTCTACTGCCGCATCACCGGCTTCGGGGAGGACGGGCCGCTCGGCGGGCTTCCCGGCTACGACGCGGTGGCCCAGGCCATGACCGGCCTCATGAGCGTCAACGGCGACGAGCGCACCGGCCCGCTGCGCATGGGCATTCCCATCGTCGATCTCGCCACCGGCCTCTCGGCCGCCATCGGCATCCTCGCCGCACTGGTGGAGCGCGGGCGCTCGGGCGAGGGCCAGCTGGTCGAGGCGACGCTGTTCGACTGCGGAATCGCGCTGTTGCACCCGCACGCCGCCAATTTCTTCCTCTCCGGCCGTCCGCCGGTGCGCATGGGCAACGCCCACCCGAACATCGCGCCCTACGACAAGTTCCCCACCCGCACCTGCGAGGTGTTCATCGCCTGCGGCAACGACCGCCAGTTCCGCCTGCTGTGCGATCACCTGGGCCGGCCCGAGCTCGCGGACGATCCCCGCTTTCGCGACATGGCCGCGCGCAACCGCAACCGCGAGGCGCTGCGGGCCGAACTCGAGCCGCTGCTTTTGGCCCACGACGGGCGGGTGCTGGCCGAGGAGCTGCTGCGCCGGGGCGTGCCGGCGGGGCCGGTGCTGGAGGTCCCGGAGGTGCTGGACCATCCCCACACCCGCCACCGGCAGATGGTGGTCGCGTGCAACGGCTATCGCGGCACCGGCATTCCGGTGAGGTTCTCCCGCACGCCGGGCACCGTGCGCACGCCGCCGCCGCGGCTCGGCCAGCACGCCCGCGAGATCCTGCGCGAACTCGGCTACGACGAGCCCGAGATCGAGCGGCTGGTGGCCTCGGGTGTGGTGGTGGCGGAAGACGCCGCGTCCGCACGGGAGCCGCGCTCCGCGTAGGGCAGGGCGGCCAGCAGCTCGCTGCGCGCCTCCTCCACCTGCCGCCGCTCGCGCGCGAGAAAGCGCGCCACCGCCTCGCGCAGGCCGGGATGGCGGATCAGGTGGGCGCTCTCGTGGATCTCCGGCGCGAAGCCGCGCGGCACCTTGCTCTGCGCGCCCTGGATGCCGGCGTCCATGGCCGGGATGCCCTCGCGCAGGCACAGCTCGATGCCGCGGTAGTAGCAGAGCTCGAAATGGAGCAGCTCCGGCGCGTCGTGGGCGGCACCCCAAAGCCGCCCCCACAGCACGTCCCGCCCCCGCACGTAGAGCGCGGCCGCCACCATCCGCGCCTTCGCGAAGGCCGCGATCAGGAGGAGCCGCTCGCCCAGAACCTCGCGCAGCAGGCGGAAGGTGCGGAGGTGGAGCCAGGGAGCGCCGAAGCGCCGGTCGACGGTGGCGAGATAGAGCCGGTGGAAGGCCTCCATGTGCTCCGGGGCGAGGGCGGCGCCGGCGAGTTCGCGGATCTCGACGCCCGCCTTCGCCACCGCCTCGCGTTCGCGGCGGATCTGCTTGCGGCGTCGGCTTTTGAGCACGCCCAGGAAGTCGGCGAAGTCGCGCTCGCCGCGCGCGCGCCAGACTAAGCGCAGACCCGTGCGCCGCAGCCAGCCGCGCCCCTCCAGAAACCGCACCTCTTCGGGCAGGGCGAAGGTGAGGTGGGCGGAAGAGAGGCCGCCGTGTTCCACGAGCTCCTCGATGGCCGCCGCGAGATCCGCC
>BEIP01000363.1 GCA_002898955.1 bacterium HR39
CGAGCACCTCGACGAGCGCCAGATTGTGGCGGAAGACGGGCCGCGACTGCAGGCCCTCGGCGAGCGGGCGCAGCAGCTCGCGCGCGCGGCCCGTCTCGCCGGCGAGCGCCAGCGCCAGGGCCAGATTGTTCGCGTAGGCGGGATGGTCCCGCGCGCGGATCAGCGCCTCCCCGAAGGCCGCGACGGCGCCGCGGGGATCGCCCGCATGGATCCGGGCGATCCCGAGTGCGTTCCACCAGGCGGGGAGCGCGGCGAAGCGGGATTCGACCGATTGCAGATGGTCCACCGCGAGCCGCGCCTGCCCCGAGGCCACGAGGCTGCGCGCATAGCCCAGATGGTCGGGCCAGGTGCTGGGCCGCTCGCGCAGCAGGTGGCGCCAGCGGTCCGCCGCGGCGGCCGGACGTCCGGCCGCGAGCAGCGCCGCCGCCTGCAGCCGCAGCACCCCCGGATCGCCGGGCGTCAGCGCTTCCGCCCGCTCGAGGATGGCGAGGGCCGCTTCCGCCCGGCCCGCCGCGAGCGAACCCTCCGCCATGCGCAGCAGGCGGGCGAGCGGGTCCGCGGGAGCCGCGGCGGCCGGGACGTCGGCCGCCGGCGGTGCGGATGCGCACGCCCCGAGCAGGAGCGGCAGGAGCAGGACGACGAGCGGCACCAGGCGCCGGAACGACAGGGCTTGCACGCCGGGACCTCCGGTTCACGCGCACGCCCATTGGAGCACCGAAATCCCAAGGGAACGTTAACGCCGCGTCGGCCCCGCCGCCTCCACCTCCACCCGCCCGCGCCCGGCCGCCTTGGCCCGGTACAGTGCCCGGTCGGCCCGCTCCAGTGCCGCCCGGGGATCCCCATCGCCGGCCGCGAACGCGCTCACGCCGAAGCTCGCGGTGAGCGGGTCCCCGGGGATGTCGGCGGCCGCCGCGAGATGCGTGCGCAGCCACCCGCAGATCCGCCGCGCCACCCCCGCCGCCGCCTCCGGCCCGGTGCGCGGCAGCACCAGGAGGAACTCCTCGCCGCCCAGCCGGCCGCAGAGATCGTCCCCGCGCAGGGCCTCCCGGAGGATGCGGGCGAAGGCCGTGAGCACCCGGTCGCCCGCCGCGTGGCCGAAGCGGTCGTTGACGCGCTTGAAGTGGTCGAGATCGGCGAGGATCACGGAAAGCGGCCGCGCCCGGCGGTCGCCGCACAGCTCCTGCAGCCGCTCCAGCACGGCCCGACGGGAGAGGAGTCCGGTGAGGGCGTCGGTCTCGGCGAGATGGCGGTAGTGCGCTGCTTCCTCGCGCAGCTCGTTCACCGGCACCGCCTCGACGAAGAGGGCCGGCTCGCCGCTCACCGGATCGGTGCGCCAGTTGCCGACGATGCGGTACCACGGGCCGCCCGCCCGCACCCGCAGCCGCCCGAGCCCGCGGTACGCCGACCCTCCCCTCAGCGCCGCGGCGGCGCGGCGACGCTCGTCCTCCTCCTCGAACATGTCGAGGAAGTGGCCCGACGCGGCGCCGAGGGCGTCGCGCATGGCGCCGTTGCGGGCGAGCGCCCGGCCGCTGCCGTCGAACATCCCGTGCAGGGTCTCGCTGCCCCGGACCATGGCGGCCTCGCGCGCGAGGCGCTCGCGGGACGTCCGGTCCGTTCCCGACCGGACGCGCACCATCCGGATGCTGCGCCGCAGCCCTGCGGGCTGCGCCCGCTGCGGCGGTCCGCAGGGCTGCATCGGCTGTGATGCCGTGCGCGGCGTCGACGCGTCGGGCCGCGCCGGCGGCCTGCGGAAGACCCGCGGACGGCGGATGCCTCGATCGGGGATGTCGGCGTCTCCGACCTCGGGGAGCGGGAAACGGTACGCAAGATCGGGACGGGAGCCGTCACCGTCTTCCATGGCGAGCCATCCGTCCTTTGTCGCGACGATGGACGGCGCTCACCCGCTCTGTCAACTCACGATTGCGGAGCATGCGTCCGCCTGGACGCCGGAGTGGGCGTGCGCGGGCACACCGTCCCGTTCACGATCGCGTGAGGTGCGGGGCGGGCGCTCGTCTCACTCGCCCCGCTTGCGCAGCCGGCGCTCGTAGGCCAGCTTCGCGAGTCCCCAGGCGATGTGGGTGCGGTGTGCCTCCTCGTCGGGCGGGAAGGTGCAGCTTCACCTCCACCATGGCTCACTCCTCCTCCGGAACGGCCCCGATGGGCGGTCCGATGCGCAAGCCCGTCCTCGCCGATCTCGCACAGGTGCGTGCGGGTGTCGTGGCCGGCGAGCCGGCGGCCGTCGATGCGGAACGGCCGCACCGTCTCGCCGACCGGAACGCGGCAGACCCGCGGCGCCTGGGCCGAGAACAGCGGCTGCCTGGCCAGCACCATGGACCCGTCGAGGATGTGGGCCACGGCGTAGCCGCCCCTGGCTTCGGCGGTGAGCGCCCCGTGGCCGCTGCGCTTTACGGGAGACGAGGAGCGCCGTCCGGTGCCACTTCTCGAGGAAGTCGAACACCGCGGGGATGCTCTTGCCGGTATCGGCCGTACCGGTGACCTGCATCACCGCGTAGCGCGGGATGCCGCCGAGCGGTCGCCGGTGGGCCTTCCCGCCCTTCCATTGCGGGACGAAGAACGGCTCGTCGAGGCCGGGGGCGCCCGTGGACACCCCCTCCAGCTTCGGAATCCGCTCGGCGAGTTCGGAGAGCGGCGTCACGCTCTTCAGGACCGGCCCTTGGCTTCGCCGCCCTCATCGCAAACCGTCCTTTCCGCTCCCCGCTGCAGGTGGGGCCGCCGGCGGCGG
>BEIP01000364.1 GCA_002898955.1 bacterium HR39
CCATCGCCCGTTGGCGCTTCCGCTTTCCCGGCAAGCCGCTGGTGGAGGGGGCCAACGCCCTGCCCATCGTCATCCCCGAGATCTGCATGGGCGTGTCCCTGCTGGTGTTCTTCAGCCGCCTCGGGCTGATCGGCGGCATGGGCTGGCCCGGCGGGCTGCTGCCGGTGCTGATCGGCCACGTGACCTTCAGCTTCCCCTTCGTGGCGGTGGTGGTGCGGGCGCGGCTCGAGAGCTTCGTCCGCGCGCTGGAGGAGGCGTCGCGCGATCTGGGTGCCAGCGAGTGGCAGACCTTCCGCTACGTGCTGCTACCGCACATGGTGCCGGGGCTCGTGGCCGGCGCCCTGCTCGCCGCCACCCTTTCCCTCGACGACTTCGTGATCACCTTCTTCACGAGCGGTCCCGACACCATCACCTTCCCGGTCAAGATCTACTCCATGGTGCGCTTCGGTGCGACGCCCGAGGTGAACGCCGCCTCCACCGTGCTGGTGGTCACCACCTTCCTGCTCACCCTGCTGGCCGTGCGGCTGCAGCGCCGCGGCGCGCGTCCGGGCGCGGGAGTGCTGCCGTGAGCGGGCGGCCGCTGCTCGTGATGGAGCAGGTCACCAAGCGCTTCGGCGCGGTGACGGCCGTGGAATCGGTGAGCCTCGGGATCCCCGAGAACGCCTTCTTCGCCCTGCTCGGCCCCTCGGGCTGCGGCAAGACCACGCTTCTGCGCATGATCGCCGGCTTCGAGCGGCCGACTTCGGGGCGCATCCTGCTGGACGGCGAGGACCTCGTGCCGGTGCCGCCCAACCGCCGGCCCGTCAACATGGTCTTCCAGTCCTACGCGGTGTTCCCGCACATGAACGTGTGGAAGAACGTCGCCTACGGGCTGGAGGTGACGGGCGTGCCGCGCCCGGAGATCGAGCGGCGCGTGGCGGAAGCCCTGGCGCTGGTGCGCATGGAGGGGCTGGAATCGCGCATGCCGCACCAGCTCTCCGGCGGCCAGAAGCAGCGCGTCGCGCTGGCCCGGGCGCTGGTCAAGCGACCGCGCCTGCTGCTCCTCGACGAGCCCCTCTCGGCGCTCGATCGCAGGCTGCGCGAGGAGATGCAGCTGGAACTGGTGCGCCTGCGCCACGAGGTGGGCATCACCTTCGTCCTCGTCACCCACGACCAGGACGAGGCGCTGTCCATGGCGGACACCATCGCGGTGATGGAACACGGCCGCGTGCTGCAGGTGGCGGATCCGCGCACCCTCTACGAGTCGCCAAAAACGCGCTTCGTCGCCGACTTCATCGGCACCGCCAATCTCTTCGAGGGCCGGGTGGTGGAGCGGCGCGATGCGCACGCGCGGGTGGAGCTCGAAGGGCTGGGCGCGCTGCTCCTGCCGGAAGCCGCGGTAAACGGACGCCCGCACCTCACCCTGGCATTGCGTCCCGAGAAGTGGCGGATCGACCCCGAAACGCCGCCGCGGGCCGATCTGGTGCTGGAAGCGCACATCCTCGAGGTCGCCTACCACGGCGACGCGAGCCGGCTGTTCCTCGATGCGCGCGGACGGCGGCTGGTCGCCACCGTCCACAACAGCCGCCGCGGCGGCGATCCGCGCCTCGTGCCGGGCACGGCCTGCTATCTCGGCCTCGATGCGGCCGACCTCGTGGTGCTGGAGGACTGATCCAGAACGCAGGCCAGCAGCTCCGCCGGCAGCGCCCGGGCGCGCGCCTCCACCACCCGCGCACGGCGCACAAGCGCCCGGTCGGGCCGATCCGGCCGGCGGGTGAGGGGGGCCGGCAGCACCGAGACCAGGAGCGCCGCCTCCCGGTGCGAAAGACGCGAGACCGGCCTGCCGAACCAGCGGCGCGCCCCTGCCTCGATGCCGTAGACGCCGGGCCCGTATTCGGCCACCGACAGGTGCACCTCGAAGATCCGCCGCTTGGGCCACAGCAGCTCGAGCTCGAGGGCCACGAAGGCCTCCAGCAGCTTGCGCAGCGGATCGCGTCCCGGCCACAGCAGGATGTTGCGGGCGGTCTGCATGGTGAGGGTGGAGGCACCGCGCGCCGGCTCGCCGTGGAACAGGCGCACGAGCTGCTGGCGCAGCTCGACCCAGTCGAAGCCGTAGTGGGTGCAGAAGCGGCTGTCCTCGCTGGCGATCAGCGCCGCCCGCACGTGCACGGGCACGTTGTCGAGCGCCACCGGCCGGTGATCGAGCCCGTGGCCCTGGACGAGCCGCCACAGCATCAGCGGAGTCAGCGGCGGGTCGACGAAGCGGTAGAGGACGACCGCCGCGAGCTGCAGCAGGAAGAGGACGAGGAGGACGCGGGCGAGCCGCCGTCCGAGACTGCGCAGGGCGGCCGCCACGCGGGGGATGCGGGCGCGGAGTCCCCGGAACCCGCCGCCCGCCGACGGTGCACGTCCGTTCACTCGCGGCCGGCGCCGGGTACCCACAGGACGTCGCGCGCGCCGCGGTCGTTGAGCCAGCGGGCCAGCACGAAGAGGTGGTCCGAGAGGCGGTTGAGGTAGCGGATCACCTCGGGATTGACCCGCTCGCGCTCGGCGAGCGCCACGGCGAGGCGCTCGGCCCGCCGCACCACCGTGCGGGCGAAGTGGAGGTGCGCCGCGGCCGGGGTGCCGCCGGGCAGCACGAAGGACCCGAGCGGCTCCAGCTCGGCGTTGAGGGCGTCGATCTCGCGCTCCAGCCGCTCCACCTGGGCGGCCGTCACCCGCAGCGCCCTGTCCTCGCCCTCTTCGGGAAGC
>BEIP01000365.1 GCA_002898955.1 bacterium HR39
CGCCGAGGGCGGCGGTCGGCTCGTCCATGACGATGACCTTGCTGCCGAAGGACGCGGCGCGGGCGATGGCCACGCCCTGCCGCTGGCCGCCCGAGAGGGTCTCCACCGCCTGATCGATGTTCTGGATGGTGGTGAGGCCGAGCCGGTCGAGCGCCTCGCGGGCATGACGCCGCATGCGCGGATAGTCGAGTTTGCGCAGCAGCCGCCCGAGTGGGCCTTCCACCAGCAGCTCGCGCCCGAGGAACATGTTGTCGACGATGCTGAGGGCCGGCGCCAAGGCGAGGGTCTGGTACACGGCCTCGATGCCGGCGGCCCGTGCCTCGAGCGGCGAGTGGAAGCGGACGGGGCGCCCTTCCAGCAGCACCTCGCCCTCGTCGGCCGTCTCGGCGCCCGTGAGGATCTTGATGAGCGTCGACTTGCCGGCGCCGTTGTCGCCGATGACGGCGAGGATCTCGTTCTCGTACAGGTCGAAGTCGGCGTGGTCGAGGGCGGTGACGCGTCCGTAGCGCTTCACCAGCCCGCGGGCCTGGAGGATGGGCCGGAGCGAGGTCGTGGTCATGCCGACACCTTGCGGATCCACTGGTCGAGGGCGACGGCGGCGATGATGAGCACGCCCACCGCGAATTCCTGCCAGAGCACGTCGAGACCCGAGAGTGCGAGGCCGTTGCGGAACACGCCGACGATGAGGGCGCCGAAGAGGGTCCCGACGATGGCACCGCGGCCGCCGAAGAGGCTGGTGCCGCCGATGACGACGGCGGTGATGCTGTCGAGGTTGGTGGTGTAACCGGCCTGCGGACTCACCGAGCCGATGCGGCCGATGAGCGCCCAGCCGGCGATGGCGCAGATCAGGCCCGCCAACGCGTAGACCGCGAGCAGGGTGCGGGTGACGCGGATGCCGGACAGCCGTGCCGCCTCCGGATCGTCGCCCACGGCGTAGACGTGACGGCCGAAGGGGGTGTGACGGAGCACGAACCAGAAGAGGGCAAAGAGGGCGAGCATCGTCAGCGAGCCGAGGGTGAGGCGTGCGCCGAGGACGTCGACCGAGGTGCCGAGCAGCTGGAGGAAGGGGGCGGTCACCTCGAGTTCCGCGGCGCGGATGGTCTCGCTGCGCGAATACCAGAGGTTCAGCGCGAAGAAGACGTTCCAGGTCCCGAGCGTGACGATGAAGGGCGGCAGGCGCAGCAGCGTGACCAGCAGACCGTTGATCGTCCCGCAGAGCGTGCCGACGGCGAGACCGGCCGTGAAGGCCACGGAGACCGGCAGACCGAGTTCCACGGCCAGACGCCCCATCACCACCGAGGACAACACCATGATGGCGCCGACCGACAGGTCGATGCCGGCGGTGAGGATCACCAGCGTCTGGGCGACGGCGACGATGCCGACGATGGTGACCTGCTGCAGGATCAGCGAGAGGTTGAACGGATGGAAGAACCGGTCGCCCACCACGGCGCCGAACACCGCCACCGCCACGACCAGGACGATGGCCGGGACGGCCGGAGGATGGGCGTGGAGGAAATGGTGGATGCGGCGCAGCAGTCCGTGGGGATGCTCCTCGAAGTCGGCACCCGCCGGCGCGTCCGCCTCCCGTTCTTGGTCCGCCGGCTGCATCCGGCCGCTCGCGTCCATGGACCTCCCTCCCGAAAACCGGTCCGGACGTCGGGGAGGCGGCGGACGGGCCCGCCGCCTCCGGCCGTCGACGTCGCTTCAGCCCCAGCAGAGTTCCAGACCCTTGGCGCTGTCGATGGACGGCAGGCCCTCCACCGGGCGATCCGTGACGAGCTCGACGCCGGTGTCGAAGAAGTCCTTGCCCGGCGTCGGCTTCGGCTTCTCGCCGGTCGCGAGGTAGCGCGCAACCGCCTCGACGCCGAGCGCCGCCATCCGCAGCGGGAACTGCATGCTGGTCGCGCCGATGATACCCTCGCGCACACCCTGCACGCCCGGGCAGCCGCCGTCGATGGAGACGATCAGCACGTCCCGCTCGCGGCCCATCGCCTTGAGGGCCTCGTAGGCGCCGAACGCCGCCGGCTCGTTGATGGTGTAGACGACGTTGATGGTGGGATCGCGCTGGAGCAGGTTCTCCATGGCGCGCCGTCCACCTTCCTCCGAGCCGTCGGTGACGTCCTGCCCGGCGATGCGCGGGTCGTCCTCGTCACCCCAGCGCGTCGGGTCCTTCACGTCGATGCCGAAGCCGGTGAGGAAGCCCTGGTTGCGCAGCACGTCCACCGTGACCTGCCGGGTGTTGAGGTTCAGCATGGCGATTCGCGCCTCGGCCGCCGCCTCGCCGAGGGTCAGGCGGGCCCACTGCCCGATCAGTTCGCCGGCGCGGAAATTGTCGGTGGCGAAGGTGGCGTCGGCCGCATCCACCGGATCGAAGGGCGTGTCGAGGGCGATGACCAGAATCCCGGCCTCGCGGGCCTTCCGGACCGCCGGCAGCAGCGCCTGGGGATCGCTCGGGGTGATGAGGATGCCCTTCGCGCCGGCCGCGATCAGGCTCTCGATGGCCTCCACCTGGCTCTGGTAGTCGCCGTCGTAGCGGCCGGCGAAGCTGCGCAGTTCCAGCCCGAGTTCGGCGGCCTTGGCCTCCGCGCCCTCGCGCATCTTCACGAAGAAGGGGTTGGTGTTGGTCTTGGTGATCAGCCCGACGATGGGGCGTTCCTGCGCCGTGGCGGGGGCGAGGCTGCCGGCCAGCACCGCGCAGGCGGCGAGCATGCCGAGGAAACGTCGTCTC
>BEIP01000366.1 GCA_002898955.1 bacterium HR39
CCGGAGCCGCGGCAGTTCGGGGTAGGGAGGAAACGCCTCGAGTCGGGTGTCACAGGGGGAATCCCATGAACACGGCACTGCTGTACGCGCAATGCGTCATCCGATCAAGCGCGCATTCCCGTTTCGGTTGAAGAAATCGCCGACAAGACGCCTCGAATGTCCGCGGCATTCGCGCCGCATGCCGCGGATCCGGCCGCATCCCCGGCTCCTTGACGGCGGCCGGGCGGCGCGCAACATCGCGCGCGCAGGCGGCGGGCGTAGCTCAGCCGGTCAGAGCACCAGGTTGTGGTCCTGGGGGTCGTGGGTTCGAATCCCACCGCTCGCCCCACCCTTCCCGATCCCGACATCCGCCATGGACGGCTTCCGGCGGCGCCGTCTTGCCGGGCGTGGCGCGGCCGCCACATGCCCTCTCGTGGGCAAGCGCGTGCGGTGAGCATGGGCGCCGTCGAAGTCCTGGACTCCATCGAACTGCTGGAGGCCCTCGCCCGCGAGGCGAACCTGCCGGAGCGGCCCGAGGGTGGACGCCCCTTCGAGCTGGTGGCCGAGTTCGAGCCGGCCGGCGACCAGCCGCAGGCCATCGAGGAGCTGGTAGCCGGCATCGAGCGCGGCGAGCGCGACCAGGTGCTGCTGGGCGTGACGGGATCGGGCAAGACCTTCACCATGGCCCACGTCATCGCCCGCGTGCAGCGGCCGACGCTGATCCTCGCGCCGAACAAGGTGCTGGCTGCCCAGCTCTACTCCGAGATGAAGCGCTTCTTCCCCAACAACGCGGTCGAGTACTTCGTCAGCTACTACGATTACTACCAGCCGGAAGCCTACGTTCCGAAGTCCGATACCTACATCGAGAAGACCTCCAGCATCAACGAGCAGATCGACCGCATGCGCCACGCCGCCACGCGGGCGCTTTTGGAGCGGGACGACGTGATCATCGTGGCGAGCGTGTCGTGCATCTACGGCATCGGTTCGCCCGAAGTCTACGCGCGCATGCGCCTCACCCTGTACCGCGGCCAGCGGGTCGACCGCCAGAAGCTGCTGCGGGCGCTCGTCGAGCTGCAGTACGAGCGCAACGACCTCGACTTCGGCCGCGGCCGCTTCCGGGTGCGGGGCGACGTGATCGAGGTGTTCCCGGCGCATCTGGAGGACCGCGCCTGGCGCATCTCGCTGTTCGGCGACGAGCTGGAGCGGATCGACGAATTCGATCCGCTCACCGGCCGGCGCACCGCTACCCTCGACCAGATCCGCCTCTATCCGAGCTCCCACTACGTCACCCCCCGCCCCACCCTCCAGCAGGCCATCGCGGGCATCAAGGCCGAGCTGGCCGAGCGGGTGCGGTGGTTCCGCGAGCGCGGGCGGTTTTTGGAGGCGGAGCGGCTGGAGCAGCGCACGCTGGCCGACCTCGAGCTGCTGATGACCACCGGATCCTGTCCGGGGATCGAGAACTATTCGCGCTACCTCACCGGCCGCGCGCCGGGCGAACCGCCGCCCACCCTGTTCGAGTACCTGCCCGACAACGCGCTGCTGTTCGTGGACGAGAGCCACGTGACCGTGCCGCAGCTGCGCGGCATGTACAACGGCGACTACCGGCGCAAGAGCACGCTCGCCGAATACGGCTTCCGCCTGCCCTCGTGCGTCGACAACCGGCCGCTCAAATTCGAGGAATGGGACGCCATGCGGCCGCAGACCATCTTCGTCTCGGCCACGCCCGGCCCGTTGGAGCTGGAGCGCACCGGCGGCGTCTTCGTCGAGCAGGTGATCCGCCCGACGGGACTGGTGGATCCCGAGGTGATCGTGCGGCCGGTGGAGGGCCAGGTGGACGACCTGCTGGCCGAATGCCGGGCGTGCGCGCAGAGGGGCCTGCGGGTGCTGGTCACCGTGCTCACCAAGCGCATGGCCGAGGACCTCGCCGAATACCTGCACGAGAACGGCATCCGCGTGCGCTACATGCACTCGGACATCGACACCATCGAGCGGGTCGAGATCATCCGCGACCTGCGGCTGGGGAAGTTCGACGTGCTGGTCGGCATCAATCTGCTGCGCGAGGGCCTCGACATCCCCGAATGCGGGCTGGTGGCCATCCTCGACGCCGACAAGGAGGGCTATCTCCGCTCGGAGACGGCGCTCGTCCAGACCATCGGCCGCGCCGCCCGCAACGTCGAGGGCCGCGCCATTCTCTACGCCGACACCATGACGAAGTCGCTGGAGGCGGCGATCCGCGAAACGCGCCGGCGCCGGGAAAAGCAGCTCGCCTGGAACGCCGCCCACGGCATCACGCCCCAGAGCGTGAAGCGCCACATCGAGGACATCCTCGAGCACCCGGCCGAGCGCGACTACGTGACGGTGCCGACCGGGCCCGACGCGCCCGCCCATCTGGTGGGCCAGGACCTCGAATCGTACATCCGCGAACTCGAGAAGAAGATGAAGGCCTACGCCGCCGAACTCGAGTTCGAAAAGGCCGCCGAGATCCGCGACGAGATCCGCCGGCTGGAGGCGGGGCTGCTGGGCGTGGCCAGCGAGGTCCGGGCCCCGCGCGGACCGCTGCCCCAGGGGAAGAACATCCGCGAGAAGAAGCGGCGGCTGGCCGAGGCGAAGAAGAAGGCCCGCAGCCGCCGGCGCACCGGCGCGTGAGCCGCGGCCCGTCGTCGCCGTCCCGTCACCGTCCCGGCGGCACTCCCGTGTGACCGGTGGCGGCAGCGTGGCCGTGACGGCCGGCGACCGTCCGC
>BEIP01000367.1 GCA_002898955.1 bacterium HR39
TGCCGGACGAGGTGCTGATCTCGCGCATCGAGAACCGCATCCGCGAGACGGGCGGGGCACGCAGCGACGACAACGTGGAGACGCTGAAGCGGCGGCTCCAGGTCTACCACGCGCAGACGCGGCCGCTGCTGGACTACTATCGCGAGCGGGGCCTCCTATATGTGGTCGACGGCACCCGCAGCATCGACGAGGTGAGCCGGGCCATCGAGGAGATCCTGGCCCGCATCGGCACGCCGGCGGAAGACCGCGGCGGCCCTGCTTCGTGAGCGGCGAGGAGGACGGACGGTGGCGCGCATCGCCGGTGTCAACATTCCCAGCAACAAGCCCATCTGGGTTTCGCTGACCTACATCTACGGAATCGGACCGACCACCTCGAAGAAGATCCTGAACGAGCTCGGGATCGACCTGCAGCGGCGCACCAACGAGCTCTCCGAGGCGGAGATCGCCCGCATCCGCGAGAAGATCGACCGGGAGTACAAGGTGGAGGGCGAGCTGCGCCGCGAGGTGGCGATGAACATCAAGCGGCTCATGGACATGGGCTGCTACCGCGGGCTGCGGCACCGCAAGGGACTGCCGGTGCGCGGCCAGCGCACCCACACCAACGCGCGCACCCGCAAGGGCCGCTCGCGTCCGATCCCGGGCAAGAAGAAGGCCACGAAGAAGTAAAGAGCCATGGCGAGACCGACCGAGACCCGCGTCAAGCGCCGCGAGCGCAAGAACATCACCAACGCGGTCGCGCACGTGACCGCGACCTTCAACAACACCATGATCACCATCACCGACCCGCAGGGCAACACCATCGCCTGGGCCAGCGCCGGCTCGCAGGGCTTCAAGGGCTCGCGCAAGTCCACGCCCTTCGCCGCCCAGGTGGCGGCCGAGACGGCGGCCCGGCGGGCGATGGAGCACGGGGTGCGCAACCTCGAGATCAACGTGCGCGGCCCCGGCTCCGGGCGGGAGTCGGCGCTGCGGGCGCTGGCCGCGGCCGGCTTCAACATCACCGTGGTGCGCGACGTGACGCCGGTGCCGCACAACGGCTGCCGGCCGCGCAAGCGGCGCCGGGTCTGACCTCGGGCACCACGCGCCCTATCTTGGAGCGGAGGCGGGTCCGCCGGGTGGCCGGCGGCCCGCATCGGCCCGTCATCCAGCAGCGAGCGAGGGACTCGTGATCCAGAAGAACTGGCAGGACCTCATCAAGCCCCAGAAGGTGGAGATCACGCCGGGGGCGCGGGCGGATCGCGAGGCGACCGTCGTGGTGGAGCCGCTCGAGCGCGGCTTCGGCATCACGCTGGGCAATGCGCTGCGCCGGGTGCTGCTGTCCTCGCTGCAGGGGGCGGCCATCACCTCGGTGCAGATCGACGGCGTGCTGCACGAGTTCTCCTCGGTTCCCGGCGTGCGCGAGGACGTCACCGACATCGTCCTCAACCTCAAGACGCTGGCGCTCAAGGTGCACGGCGAGGGGACCAAGCGGCTGCACCTGCGCGTCGAGGGCCCGGCCGTGGTCACCGCCGGCATGATCGAGCACGGCCACGACGTGGAGATCGTCGACCCCGACCACGTCATCTGCCACTTGGACGAGGGCGCGCGCCTGTCCATGGAGATGACCGCCACCACCGGCCGCGGCTACGTGCCGGCCGCCCAGCTCAAGAGCGAGGACGCGCCCATCGGGCTCATCGCGGTGGACGCCATCTTCAGCCCGGTGCGCAAGGTGGCCTACCGGGTGGAGAACGCCCGCGTCGGCCAGCAGACCGACTACGACCGGCTGGTGATGACCATCGAGACCGACGGCTCGCTGACGCCCGAGGAGGCGCTGAGCTACGCCGCCCGCATCCTCCAGGACCAGCTCAATCCCTTCATCACCTTCGAGGAGGTGCAGGCGGCGGTGCAGCCGGCGGAGAAGAAGCCCGAGCTGCCCTTCAACCCCAACCTGCTGCGCAAGGTGGAGGAGCTGGAGCTCTCCGTGCGCAGCATGAACTGCCTCAAGAACGACAACATCGTCTACATCGGCGACCTCGTGCAGAAGACCGAGGCGGAGCTGCTGCGCACGCCCAACTTCGGGCGCAAGTCCCTCAACGAGATCAAGGAGGTGCTGGCGCAGATGGGCCTCCATCTCGGCATGGAGGTGCCCGGCTGGCCGCCCGAGAACATCGAGGAGCTGGCCCGCAAGCTCGAAGAGCACATGTGAACCGGCGAGGGGATGCCCGGCCATGCGTCACCGTAACCGCGGTCGCAAGCTCAACCGCACCTGGAGCCACCGCAAGGCGCTGCTCGCCAACCTGACCCAGGCGCTGGTGGAGCACGAGCAGATCATGACCACCCTGCCCAAGGCGAAGGAGCTGCGGCCCTTCGTGGAGCGGCTCATCACCCTCGGCAAGCGGGGGGACCTGCACGCCCGGCGGCTGCTGATCGCCCGCACCCGCAGCGAGGAGACGGCGAAGAAGATCCTCGAGGTGCTCGCACCGCGCTTCCGCGAGCGTCCGGGCGGCTACACCCGCATCCTCAAGGCGGGCTACCGCAGGGGCGACGACGCGCCGGTGGCGGTGATCGAGTTCGTCGAGCGCGATCCCGAGGCGCGCGGGCGGCGCGACCGCGAGCGGGTCCGGGCGCAGCAGCAGGCGGAGGCCGGGGCCGCCGCCTGAGGGCCTTCGGGCAATGCGCCGCAACGCCGAGGCCGGGCCCCGCGCCCGGCCTTTCGCTTCCGGAGAGCCGGCCATGACGAGC
>BEIP01000368.1 GCA_002898955.1 bacterium HR39
CTTCCGCCGCTGGCGGCCCGGCGACCCTCTGATCCCCGGCCTGTGGGACATCCCGGTACCGCCGCCGGAGGCGGAGGAGCTGGTCCCGGCGGTGGTGGTCCTGCCCGTGCTCGGCGTCGGACCGCGGGGACAGCGCCTCGGCTACGGCGGCGGCTACTACGACCGCACCCTGGCCGTACTGCGGCCGCGCCCGCTGGTGATCGGGGTCGGCCACGACTTCGTGCGCCTCGCCGCACTTCCCGTCGGCGCCCACGACCAGCCGCTCGACCTGCTGGTGACGCCGGGAAGCGCCATCGCCTTCAGTGATCGCCTCCGCCGCCGCGACGTGCGAGCTCGCTGAGCGCGCCAACGAGAAGGGCGAGCAGCAGCGCCTCGATCGGGCGGCTGCGCACGGCCTCGGCGACGGGCGCGAGGGCCGGCGGCATCTCCATGCCGGCCGCGGGCCGCGGCGGCGGCAGGGCGCGGGCCCACAGTGCCACGACGAGCGCCAGCAGCGCATAGAGCATGCCGAGGATCAGCGCGGCGAGCGGCGTGCCGATCCCGGCCGCCAGCGCGAGGAAGAGGGCGGCGCTGAAGAAGCCGAGGGCGACCAGCGCGAGGAGCCCGGCGACCCCCCACAGGGCCGCGGCCTGCAGCCCGCGCGCCGCACGTGCGCGCAGGCGGCCCACCTCGCCGAGAAGCGCCGGCAGCCGGCCGAGCATCTCAGCGGCCGAGCAGGCGGCCGATCAGCACGCCCACGCCGAAGGCGGCGAGCAGCGAGAGCAGCGGCTGGTCGCGCACCGTCCGCTCGAGGCCGCTCGTGGCACTCGAACCCATCTCGCCCGCGCGGCGGCGCAGGTCCTCCACCGCCTTCTCCAGCTCCTCGAGCTTCTCCTGGGCCACGTCGCGCACCCGGCCGAGCCGCGCGGCGCCCTCCTCGCCGAGGTGCTCGGAGAGCCGCCTCAGGTCCTCGCGCAGCCGCGCCAGATCCTCGGCCAGCCGATCGGCCGCCTGCGCGCGCTCTCCGGGCGTGGTCGCACCCGTGGTCACGGCTTCGTCCGCCATGGCTCGTCCTCCGTTGGAAGCCGGGTCCCGGAACCGGTATGGGGATCGCGCCCGGCGCCCACAAGGCGCTTTCCGGATGTCGTCCGGACGTGGAGGGTCGTGCGCGTGATCCTGTGGCTCGTGGGACTCCTCTTCGCCCTCTGGCTGCTGGTCGCTCCCTTCCTCGGTCTGTGGAACCTGCTGCGACTACGTGAACTCGAGCGGCGCGTCGTCCGCCTCGAGGGAGAGCTCGCCCGGCTCCGCACGACGCCCGCGGCGGAGGAAGCCCGATCCCCCGCGCCGTCCGCCGCCGCGCCGGCCCCGTCCGGCACCGGGGCCGCGACCCCGGTGCCCCGCGGCCGCTCGCCGGTCCCCGTCGTCTTCGCCCCGCGACCGACGCCGCCTCCGCCACCGGCGCAAGAAGCCGGGGCCGAAAGCCGCCTCGCCGCCCGCTGGCTGGCGCTGGCCGGTGGCGTCGCGCTCGCCCTCGCCGGCCTGTTCGCCGTGTCCCTGGCGGTGGAGCGCGGGCTGTTCGGGCCGGCGGCGTGGCTCTCGCTGCTGGCGCTGGCCGGTACGGCCGCCTTCGCGCTCGCCCTGCACCTCGCGGCCCGCGACGGCGGACCGGTGCCGCGGCTGCTCGCGGCCGCCGCGCTGGTCACGGTCTACGCCGATCTCTTCGCCGCGACGCGCCTCTACGGGCTGGTGGAGCCGCGCCTCGCCCTCGCGCTGGCGCTGCTGGCGGTGGGTGCGGCGATCGCCGCCACCCGCAGGCTGGGGCCGGCGCTGCTGCCACTCGCCGCCCTGGGCGCCTGGGCGGCGCCGGTGCTGGTGGGTGTGGGCGCCATGCCGCCCCTCGCGCTGGCGGGCTGGCTCACCCTCGTCCAGCTCGTCTTCGGCTCCCTCGCGCGGGCGTGGGAAAGCCGCCTCGTGGCCTGGCTTTTGCCGGTCGCGGCCCTGGCGTGGGTGGGTGCGGCCGCGGCGGGTGCCTTCGCCGAGGCTCTCGCGGGTCTGCGGCTTCCCGACGAGCCGGCGGCCCTTCCCGCGCTCGTCGCGGAGATCGCCCGCGAGCTCCTCGCCGCCGGCGGACTGCGGGCGGCGGATGCCCTGCTGCCGTTCGCCGCGCTGGCATCGCGCCCGGACCTGCCGGCGCTGTGGCGCGCTCCGACCGAGGCGCCGCGATGCCTCGCCCTTCCCCTCCACCTCCACCAGCTCTTCGCCCTCTTCGCGCTGGTGGCCGGCTGGCTGGTGCGCGGCGGCGACGCTCCGGCCTTTGCCGCAGCGCTCCTCTTCACCGTGGCGGGGCTCGCGGCGGCATCCCGCGGTGGCGGCGTGGCCGCGGCGGCCATCGCCGGCCTGCTGCCGGTGGCGCTCGTGTTCGCCGCTCCGGTTCCGGCGGCGCTGCCGGCGGAGGTGGCACCGGGCCTCGCGGCCCCGCTGCCGCCCGGGGTGCGCACGCTCCTGCTGCAGCCGGCCCTGCTCGCCCTCCTCGCGGCGCTGTGGGGCGAGTGGCGCGCCTGGTCGGGCCCGGGCCTGCGGACTGCCGGCGCGCTGGCGGCCGCCGTGCCGCTGCTCGTGCTCTGGGCGCTGTGGATGCGGCTTGCGCATGTCCTCGGCGGCCTCCCCTTCGCCCTCGCGGCGCTCGGCCTCGCGGCCCTCTTCCTGGGGCTCACCGCGGCGGCGCAGGCCC
>BEIP01000369.1 GCA_002898955.1 bacterium HR39
AGCTCGCGCGAGAGCGCCAGCAGGAAGGCGGCCTCGTCGCGCGGGGCGAAGTCGGTGGCGGCGATGTGGACGTGGGGTGCCGCCTCCAGCACGCCGGGGGAGAGGACGAAGACGAAGTCGATGCGTCCGCGCGTCCAGTCGACGCGCTCGCGCACGTTGGCGATGCGGGCGGTGATCCTGCGGCCCAGCACGTTGAAGCCGATGGTATCCCCCACCCACACGCCGTAGCCGCGGGCCACCCGTTCCTCGATGGAGACCAGCGGCTCGCCCCGCCAGTCCGACGGCCACCAGGAGCCGGCCACGAGGCGCACGTCCGGCGGCGGCGTCGCCATCCAGGTGAGGGCACGATCCGCCCGGACGGTCCAGAGCACGTCGGGGGCCACTTCCCGCCGCTCGACCGGAACCCCGGCGATCTCCACCACCCGCGCCCGCACCACCGGCGCCTCCTGCAGCAGCACGCCGTTGTGGGCCTGCACCAGTCCCTGCAGGCGCTCGCGCTGGTCGGGCTGGATGTCCACGAGGAAGAGGCTTGCGGCGCGCTCGGGCAGCGCCGCCAGCAGCTCTTCGCGCAACCGGCCCTCGACCCCGCCGACCGCTCCGGCGAGGGCCACGGTGAAGGCCACCGCCACCAGCACCGCCGTGGGCCCGCCACCGGGTGTGGCGAGCGCCCGCAGGCCCGGCCGCAGGCGCGCATCCGAAACCCGCGAAAGCAGCCACGCCGCCCCCGTCCGCACGCCGAGGGCGGCCAGCAGGAAGATGGCGAAGGCGGCGGGCGGACCGGCGAGGGCGACGACCACGAGCCGCGGCTCGGGCAGGCGCAGGGCGACCAGGGCCGCGGCCACGGCGAGCAGCAGGGCGGCGAGCGTCAGGGGAACCGGCCCAGCGCCGCGCAGATCGGCCGCCCTCCGGAAGAGCACCGAGGGCGGCGTGCGGGCGACCGTCACGACGGCGGGCAGCAGCACCGCCCCGGCCGCGAGCAGGCCGACGGCGGCCGGGACCAGCAGATCGGAAGGGGCCATGTGGAGCGCGAGCGGGAAGGGCAGCAGGTGGCCGAACAGGGCGGCGGGGACGGCCACCAGCACCACCCCGGCCCCGAGGCCGAGGAGGACGGCCGGCAGCAGCAGGAGGGCCACCTCGAGGGCGAGGGCCGGCGCGAGCAGCGCCATCTCCGCGCCGACCGCGCGCATCACCGCCACCTCCCCGCGCCGGCGCACCGCGTGCGCCCGGCCCACCAGCAGCACCGCCAGGATGCCGACGGCGAAGAGGGCCAGTGCCGCGAGCGAGAGGAAGGCGCCGATGCGCTCGGTGATGCGGGCGATGCGCGGCAGCAGCTCGTCCGCCGTGCGCACCCGGAAGCGCGCTCCTTCCTCGCGGGCCCGCAGCTCCGCCGCCACCGCCCGCGGGTCGCTGCCCGGCGGCAGCCGCACCGCGTGGCGCCAGCGCACGAAGCTGCCCGGCGCCAGCAGCCCCGATTCGCGCAGACGCGCGAGCGAGACCAGCACCCGCGGGCCCAGCGCCAGCTCGCCGGCGAGGCGATCGGGCTGGCGGCGCAGCACCGCCGCGAGTTCCACCTCGGAAAGCGTGCCGAGCGCCACGCGCGCGCCCGGCTCCGCTCCGAGGCGGAGGAACAGGGTCTCTTCGGCGACGGCGGCGCCACGGGCGAGGACGGCCCGCACGTCGCCGGGCGGATCCAGCGCCACCGCGCCGAAAAGCGGCCAGTTCCCGTCCACCCCCTCCAGCGAGACGGTCACGCGACGATCGCCCGACCGGGCGAAGGTGTGGAGGTTGGCGATGGTGGCGGTGCGCGATCCCGGCGGCAGCAGGCCGCGCAGCTCGGCCCCGGAGAGCGGCAGGCCCGTGGTCTCGAGGAGGAGATCGCCGCCGAGCATGGCGCGGGCGCTCGTCCGCGCGCTCTCCAGCACGCTGCGCGAGGCCACCGAGACGGCGGTGCTCACCGCCACGGCGAGGGTGAGGGCGAGGGTGACCAGCAGCACGTGGCGGCGGCTTCCCCGCAGCCCGCGCAGCGCGAGGGTGAAGGCGACGGCGAGCCGGTTCACGTCGCCGCCACCCGCTCGCGCGGGACGGTGCCGACGATCCGCCCCGCCTCCATCCGCAGCACGCGGTCGCAGCGGGCGGCGAGCTCGGCGTCGTGGGTGACCAGCACGAGCCCGCTGCCCCGCCGGCGGGCGAGGCCGAAGAGGAGGTCCATCACCCGCTCGCCGGTCTCGGTGTCGAGATTGCCGGTGGGCTCGTCGGCCAGCAGCAGCGGCGGCTCGAGGGCGAGCGCCCGGGCGAGCGCCACCCGCTGCTGTTCGCCGCCGGAGAGCTGGTGGGGGTAGTGCCGCAGCCGGTGCGCGAGCCCCACCTCGTCCAGGAGGGTACGGGCCCGCTCCAGGGCGTCGCGCCGGCCCTCCAGCTCGAGCACGAGTGCCACGTTCTCCTCGGCGGTCATGGAGGGGACGAGGTGGAAGGCCTGGAAGAGAATGCCCACGTGACGGCGGCGGAAGATGGCCCGCGCGTCCTCGTCCATGGCGACGAGGTCGTGACCGTCCACCACCACCCGTCCGCGCCGGGCCGGCTCGATGCCGGCGATCACGGCGAGCAGGGTGCTCTTGCCGGCGCCGGAGCGGCCGACCACGGCCACCCGCTCGCCCTCGCGCAGCGCGAAATCCACGCCGCGCAGCACCTCGACC
>BEIP01000370.1 GCA_002898955.1 bacterium HR39
CCGACCGCATCGCCTTCGACCGCTCGACCATCGGCAACGTGGTGGACCGTCTCGTGCGCAAGAAGCTGCTCCGCCGGCGGGCAGACCCCAGGGACCGGCGCGTGCGCCGGCTCCATCTGACTCCCGCCGGTCGCGCGCTTCTCGAGCAGGCCCTGCCCGACGTGCTCGCGGCGCAGCGGGCGATCGTGGCGCCGCTCTCGCCGGAGGAGGAGGAGCTGCTGCTGCGGCTGCTGCGGCGCCTCGTGGGTCTCGATCCGGTGCCGGTGGCACCCGACGGGAAGGAGGAACCATGAGCCGGAACGACAGCCGACCCTTCATCGTCGCGGGCGGCGGCATCGCGGGCCTCGCGACGGCACTCGCTCTCGGCCGCGCGGGTTTTCCCGTGCACGTGCTCGAGCGGGCGTTTGAGTTCGGCGAGGTGGGCGCCGGCATTCAGGTCGGCCCCAATTTCCTGCGGGCCCTCGACGCGCTCGGCCTGCGCGAGCGGGTGCTGCGCGACGCCTGGCGACCGACGGCGCTGGAGATGCGCTGTGCCCTGCGCGGCGTCACCCTCTGCCGCTTCGAGGCCGGCCTGCGCCTCGAGCGACACTTCGGCCAGCCCTATCTCGTGACCCACCGCGCCGATCTCCACGCCGCCTTCCTCGAGGCGGTCAGGGCGCTTCCTAACGTCACCCTCGAGACGTCCGCGCGGGTGGTGGAGGTGGAGCAGGACGCGGAAGCGGCGGCGGTGCGGCTCGCCGACGGCCGGCGGGTGGAGGGACGGGCCGTCGTCGGCTGCGACGGGCTCTGGTCGACGGTGCGCCGATACGTGCTCGACGACGGCGAGCCCGTGCGGGCCGGCCACATCGCCTACCGGGCGGTGCTGCGCCGCGAGGAGGTGCCGGAGGACCTGTGGCGGCCGGAAGTCGTGCTCTGGGCCGGGCCGCGCACCCACCTCGTCCACTACCCCCTGCGGCGGGGCGAACTCTACAATCTCGTGGCGGTGTTCCATTCGCGCCACTACGAGGAGGGCTGGAACCTCGAGGGCGACCCGCAGCTGCTGTGGGAGCACTTCCGCGGCCAGCGGCCGGAGGTGCTGCGCCTGCTCGAGCGGATCGAGACCTGGCGCTTCTGGGTGCTGTGCGATCGCGAGCCCGCCCGCGACTGGTCGAAGGGCCGGGTGGTCCTGGTCGGCGATGCCGCCCATCCCATGCTGCAGTATCTCGCCCAGGGCGCGGCCATGGCCACGGAGGATGCGGTGCGTCTCGCCCGCGAGGTGCTCGCCACCCCCGACGACCTGCCGGCCGCCTTCGAGCGCTACTGGAAGGCGCGCTACCTGAGGACCGCCCGCGTGCAGATCCAGGCGCGCTTTTTCGGCGAGATCTACCACGCCCACGGGGCGAAGGGAGATCTGCGCGACGCTCTGGTGGGTGCGGCCACCACCGAGGGGTTCTACGCGAACACCGCCTGGCTGTACGCCGGCGACGACACCTGCTGGGGGTGAGCCGTCATGCGCCTGTGTCGGTTCGACGACGACCGTCTCGGCGTGGTGCTGGAGGACGGCGGGCTCGCCGACGTCCCCGAAGTGCTCGCACGCGTCCCGCCGAAGCGCTGGCCCGATCTGGCCGGTGATCCGCTGATCGCCGCCCTGCCGCAGCTGCGGCCCGCGATCGACGGCCTGCTGGACCGGGCCCCGCGCCGGCGGCTGTCCGAGGTGCGGCTCGAGAGCCCGGTTCCGCGGCCGGGCAAGGTGATCGCGGCGCCCGTCAACTATCTGGCCCATCTGGAGGAGGTGCGGCGGGATCCGCAGATCCACCGCAGCCGGCGCATCGCCGAGATCCACGAAGCCGGTCTGTTCCTGAAGGCCTCCAGCTCGGTGGTGGGGCCCGCCCGGGGACCGGCGGTACCGTTCCCCGACCGTCGCACCGACCACGAGATCGAGCTCGCGGCGGTGATCGGACGTCGCGTGCGCAACGTGCCGCCACAGCACGCGCTTGCCTGTGTGGCGGGCTATCTGGTGGCGCTGGACATGACGGTGCGCGGGCCCGAGGAACGCTCGCTGCGCAAGTCCTTCGACGGCGCGACGGTCCTCGGTCCCTGGCTCGTGACGGCCGACGGGATCCCCGATCCCGGTGCCCTCGAGCTGCGGCTGTGGTGCGACGGCGAGCTGCGCCAGCACGCGTCCACGGCCGACATGGTGATCGACGTGGCCGGCCTCGTCGCCCTCGCCTCGCGCTGGTACACGCTGGAGCCGGGCGACGTGCTGCTCACCGGAACGCCCGAAGGGGTGGGGCCGGTCCGCCCGGGCTCGCGCCTCGTGGCGGAGATCACGGGCATCGGCCGCTTCGAGACCGTCGTCCGCGCGGGCGCGGAGGACGAGGCCGACGCTTGACGCGGCGCGTCACTTGGCCTTGGGGCGGCCGCCGCCCGCGCCGGAGCAGGTGGCCATCGCGCCGGCCGACGTCGTGACGGCCGACGCGGCGACCGGCACGCCGCGGTCCGTGGCACCGGGGAAGACGTGTCCGCCCCGGCAGCGCCGGGCAGGGTTCGCGGACCGGCGCCGTCGCGGGAGCAGGGACGGCAGGCGGTCGGCAGGGTCGCCCCCGCGACGGCTGCCGTCGGGCCACCGTGTCCGCCCGTGCCGGAGTACGACCGGGCGTTCCTCGAACACGCGG
>BEIP01000371.1 GCA_002898955.1 bacterium HR39
GGAAGCGCGCGTCGCGGCCTCGCCGGACACGGTGGGGCGCTACGTCAGGGCCGGCCACGAGGTGCGCATCGAGCGCGGCGCCGGCCTCGGTTCGTCGTTGGCCGACGTCGACTACGAGAAGGCCGGCGCGAAGCTGGTCGACGATCCGGCCGAGGTCTACGCCGCCGACGTGGTGCTCAAGGTCCAGCGGCCCACCGCCGAGGAGATGGGGTGGCTGCGCGAGGGATCGGTGCTGGTGGGCATGCTCGATCCCTACCGCAACCGCGAGCAGGTGAAGGCCTACGCCGAGAAGGGAGTCACCGCCTTCTCGCTGGAGCTGCTGCCCCGTACCACCCGCGCCCAGGCCATGGACGTGCTCTCGAGCCAGGCCAATGTGGCGGGCTACCGGGCCATGCTGGAGGCCATGACCGCCTACCGGCGCGTGGTGCCGATGATGATGACCGCGGCGGGCACCATCGCCGCCGCCAAAGTGTTCGTGATCGGCGCGGGCGTGGCGGGTCTGCATGCCATCGCCACCGCCCGGCGCATGGGCGCGGTGGTGACCGCCACCGACGTGCGGCCGGCCGCGAAGCAGGAGATCGAGTCGCTGGGTGCCAAGTTCGTGGGCTTCATCCCCGAGGATGCGGCCACCGCCGGCGGCTACGCACGGCCGCTCACCCCCGAGGAGCTGGAAAAGCAGCGCCAGGTGCTGGCGGATCACATCCGCACCCAGGACATCGTCGTGACCACCGCCCAGGTGCCCGGCCGCGAGGCGCCGCGCATCGTGACCGGCGAGATGGTGCGCTCCATGCGTCCCGGCGCGGTGATCCTCGACATGGCGGTGGAGAGCGGCGGCAACGTCGAGGGCAGCCGGCCGGGGGCGACGGTGGAGGTGAACGGGGTCACCATCCTCGGGCCGCGCAACCTGCCCTCGCGGGTGGCGCCCACGGCGAGCGCGCTCTATGCACGCAACCTGTACAACTTCCTGCAGCTCCTCGTGAGGAAGGACGCGGAGGCCGTCGAGATCGACACCTCCGACGAGCTGGTCGCCGCCACCCTGCTCACCCGCGGCGGCGAGATCGTGCACCCCCAGTTCCGCGCATGAGCCGGAGGCGGGCGATGGAAGCGGTCGATCCGGGCATCGTCAATCTGATCATCTTCGTGCTGGCGATCTTCGTCGGCTACTACGTGGTGTGGTCGGTGACTCCGGCCCTGCACACGCCGCTCATGTCGGTGACCAACGCCATTTCCAGCGTGATCATCGTGGGTGGCCTCATCGCCACTGCCGCCGGCGGCGGTTTCGGCTGGCCCAATCTGCTGGGTCTGATCGCGGTGATCCTGGCGTCGGTCAACATCTTCGGCGGCTTCGCGGTGACGGCCCGCATGCTCGCCATGTTCAGAAAGCGCAGCTGAGGGACCGCCAGCGATGAACCCGAACATCGCCGCGCTCGGCTATCTGGTCTCGGCCGTCTGTTTCATCCTGGCGCTGCGGGGGCTGTCGCACCCGAAGACCGCGCGGCCGGGCAACACCGTCGGCATGGTGGGCATGGCGCTCGCCATCCTGGTGACGCTCGCGAGCCTGCCGCAGCCCACCGTGCTGGCCTACGTGCCGATCGTCGTTGGCATCGCCATCGGCGGCTCCATCGGCTACGTGATCGCCCGGCGCATCCAGATGACGGCGATGCCGCAGCTGGTGGCGGCCTTCCACTCGCTGGTGGGTCTGGCCGCGGTGTTCGTCGCCGGAGCGGCGCTTCTGAGCCCGGCCGACTTCCACATCCTGCGGCCCGACGGTCACATCAAGATCGCCTCGCTCCTCGAGATGGGGCTCGGCACCATCGTCGGCGCCGTCACCTTCACCGGCTCGGTGATCGCCTGGGGCAAGCTGCAGGCGCGCTTTCCGAAGCACATCGAGGAGAAGATCCCCGGTCCGATCCTGAACGTCTTCCGGCTGTTCATGCGCTCGGCGCCGATCCTGCTGCCCGGGCGCCACGCCATCAACCTCGCCATCGGCGTTGCCATCCTCGTGCTCCTCGGCATCTTCATGGCCACCGAGAGCGGCTGGGTCTTCACCCTGATGACGCTGCTCTCCTTCGCGCTTGGCGTGCTGCTCATCATCCCCATCGGCGGCGCCGACATGCCGGTGGTGATCTCCATGCTCAACAGCTACTCGGGATGGGCGGCCTCGGGCATCGGCTTCACCCTGAACAACCCCGGCCTGATCATCACCGGTGCGCTGGTCGGCTCCTCCGGCGCCATCCTCTCCTACATCATGTGCCGCGCCATGAACCGCTCGTTCATCTCGGTGATCCTCGGCGGCTTCGGCGAGACGGGCGCGGCGGTGGCGGAGGAGGGCGAGAAGACCGTCCGGCAGGGCTCGCCGGAGGACGCCGCCTTCCTGCTGGAGAATGCCCAGAAGGTCATCATCGTGCCGGGCTACGGCATGGCCGTGTCCCAGGCCCAGCACGCGGTGCGCGAACTCTTCGACATCCTCACCAAGAAAGGAGTGGAGGTGAAGTTCGCCATCCACCCGGTGGCGGGCCGCATGCCCGGCCACATGAACGTGCTGCTGGCCGAGGCCAACATTCCCTACGACGTCGTCTTCGAGCTCGAGGAGATCAACAACGAGTTCCAGACGGCGGACGTGGCCTACGTGATCGGCGCCAACGACATCA
>BEIP01000372.1 GCA_002898955.1 bacterium HR39
CTCCCGCCGGCCGCCGCCGGGGCGATCCCGCGGCTGCGCGCACGGCGGCAGCTGCGCCGCTTCCTCGCCGATCCGGGCTGCGATCTGGTCCACGCCGTCGGGCTGGATGCCCTGCGGGTGGCGGCGAAGGAACGCCTGCTGGCCGGGCGGCCGCTGGTGTTCGAGGTGGACCCCGCGCGCGACCCCTTTCCCGAGGCCGCCCCGCTCACCCTGCTGCGTCGCGCCCGCGCCGTCCTGGTACCCTCGGCCCATGCCCGCGCTCTGCTGGCGGTGCGCGATCGCGCCCTTGGGGAGCGCTGCGAGGTGCTGCCGCCGGCGCTGGACGCGGAGCGCTTCGACCCGGCCGCCGCCGGTGGCAGCCGCATCGCCACCTTCGCCGAGCGCTGGAACATCCCGCCGGAGGGGCGGGTGGTGCTGGTGCCGGCGCCGCTGCGGCCCGGTCATGGGCACCTGCGGCTTTTGGAGGCACTGGCCGGGCCGGACTTCGCCGACGTGCACCTGCTGCTCGCCGGCGGGGACGCCTCGCCCGGCTTCGCCCGCGAGCTGGAACGCCAGCTCGCCGGAGCCGGCCTCGCCGGGCGGGTGCGCTATGTGGACCTCGACGAGGACCGCGTCGCGGCCTTCGCGCTCGCCGACGTGGTGGTGTGGCTGCCCGATCCGCCGCCCCTCGCCGCGCCGCGGCTGGTGGAGGCCCAGGCCATGGGCCGGCCGGTGATCTCGGTGATGGCGGGAGCGGCGGAGGAGGTGGTGGAGCCGGCGGTCACCGGCTGGCTCGTCGATCCCTCCCGTCCCGGCGAGCTGGAGTCGGCCCTCGTGCGGGCGCTCGCCCTCGACGAAGGCCAGCGGGCCCGCCTTGCCGCGCGGGCCCGCCGCTTCGTCGTCGAGCGCTTCGCGCTGCCGCGCCGCGTCCGCCACCTGCTGGCGCTCTACGCCCGGCTGCTGGAAGGGGGCTGATCAGCGCCAGCCGCAGCGGTCCATGAGCCGCACCGCCTCGTCGGCGAACTCGGCGTAGCGCGCGGCATTGAGCGTATCCTGTCTGAACGGCCCCCACGCCTTCAGCACCGGATGGGGCTCCACGGCGGGATTGACCGGAAATTCGAGGCTCACGTCGGCGAAGTAGCGCTGGGCTTCCGGCGTGACGAGGAATTCGAGGAGCTTCAGGGCGTTGCGCGGGTGGGGTGCGTGCTTCGTCACCGCGCCGCCGGTGATGTTGACATGGGTGCCGCGGTCCTGCTGGTTGGGGAAGAAGGGGGCCAGTCCCTCGACCCGCTGGCGATCGGCCGGGTCCTGCGAGGCCTGCAGGCGCGAGAAGTAGTAGTGGTTGACGATGGCGAGATCGCCCACGCCCGCCGCCACCGCCTCGATCTGGTCGGTGTCGCCGCCCTGCGGCGGCCGGGCGAAGTTGGCGACGAAGCCGCGGCACCAATTTTCCATGGTTTCGATGCCGTTCGCCGCGATCAAGGAGCCGATCCAACTGATGTTGTAGATGTTCGAGCTGGAGCGCACCAGGATCCGTCCGCGCCACTTGGGATCCGCCAGGTCCTCGTAGGTGGACATCTCCTCACGCCGCACCCGGTCGGTGGCGTAGACGAAGATGCGCGCGCGCAGCGCGAGCCCCCACCACAGGCCCTCCGGGTGGCGCAGATGCTCCGGCACCGCCGCCTCCAGCGCCGGCGAGCTCACCGGCCGCAGCAGGCCTTGGCCCGCGGCGAAGGCGAGGCGGCCGGCGTCCACGGTGATCAGCACGTCGGCCGGTGTGTACTCGCCCTCGGCCGCGAGGCGCTGGATGAGCTCGTCGTGGTTGCCCTCCACCACGCGCACGCGGATGCCGGTCTTCCGCTCGAAGAGGTCCCACAGCTCCCGGTCGGTGCCGTAGTGGCGCGAGCTGTAGACGTTGACCACCGGCTCCTCTCCGGTCTCCTGCGCCCCGGCCGGTACGGCGCCGAGGATCGGCAGCAGGGCGAGGGCGAGGACGTGTCGTCGCTGCAAGGTGCGTTCCTCCCGCTGGAACCCGTCCCGGCGGTGCCCATGCCGCGCCGCTGCCGGCGCCTCAAGCCGAACCAGTCCGGAATGGTTTCATTCGAAAGTGTCTCTGAGCACGAGCGGCAGGCCGGCCACCACCAGCACCACGCGGCCGGCGCGGGCCGCGAGCGCCCGGTTGAGGTCGCCCAGCAGGTCGACGAAGCGGCGGGTGAGGGGATCCGCCGCCACCGGCGCGAGCGAGACCTCCTCGCTGACCATGACGAGCGGACCGCCGCCCGCGTCCACCGCCGCGAGCAGCGCGGTGAGGGCGGCCTCGGCGTCGGCGCCCTCCACCAGCAGATTGGTGAGCCACACCCCGAGTCCGTCCGCCAGCACCACCCGCCCGGGGGCGCGCTCCGCGCGGAGCGCACCGGGCAGGTCGACCGGCGCCTCCACCGTCCGCCAGCGTTCGCCGCGCCGGGCGCGGTGGCGGGCGATGCGGGCGGCCATCTCCGCGTCGAGCGGACGCGCGGTGGCGACGCAGACGGGCTGGAGGCCGCTCTTCAGGCACAGCTCCTCGGCGAAGGCGCTCTTGCCCGAGCGGGTGCCGCCGAGGATCAGGGTGAGGGCTGGAAGTCGCACCGGGCGGGCGTGCGCGCTCACGGGCTCACCGGCCGGCACTCCCGG
>BEIP01000373.1 GCA_002898955.1 bacterium HR39
CGAGGACGGCGAAGGGCGCGGGGAACGCCGGGAGCAGCGCCGGACCGCTGAGCCCCCCTCCCCCGTGCCACCGCGGCCGGAGGCGCGCGCCGCACGGCTCCGCCCGGCGAGGGCGGTCAGCTCGTCGCCCACCGCTCCGAGCGCTTCGCCCAGCGCCCGGCCGAGATCGCGGACCTCCGCAACCAAGGCCAGCATGTGCGGCTCGAAGGCCGGCACGTCCTCGGGCGGCAGGGCGGAGAGGGCATCGAGGACGTCGTCCAGCAGCGCGCGCACGGTTGCGAGATCCGGCACGTCACCCGCGGCCAGCGTGCGCTGTGCCTCCTCCATGCGGGCGAAGAGGGCGTCGAAGCGGCGGGCCAGCTCGCGGCCGGCGGGCGAGACGGCGGACGGTTGCACGGGACGTCGCGGCACGGCACGGTTCCTTCGGCTGCGCGCTGGATCCTCGCAGATCAAGGTTAACATTCCCTTGCCGGAAACCGCCCGCCGAGGGAGGGACGCGGTGCTCCAGGAGGCCCACATCCGCCGCTTTGCGCGCCAGATCGTGCTGCCGGAGATCGGCGGCGCGGGACAGGCGAAGCTGCTGCGCTCCTCGGTGCTGGTGGTGGGTGCGGGCGGACTGGGCTCGCCGCTGCTCCTCCATCTCGCCGCCGCCGGCATCGGTCGTATCGGCATCGTCGACGACGACGTGGTCGACGAGACCAACCTCCACCGGCAGGTGATCTACGGGGAGGCGGACGTGGGCCGGCCGAAGGTGGAGGCGGCGGCCGAGCGGCTGCGCTCGATCCGCTCCGATCTCGCCGTCGAGACCTTCCGCCTGCGGCTCGACGCCGACAGCGCCCGCCATCTTGTCCCGCGCTTCGACATCGTGGCGGACGGCAGCGACAATCCCGAGACCCGGCTCGCCGTGCACGCGGCCTGCCTCGGGGCTGGACGGGTGCTGGTGAGCGCGGCGGTGCAGGGCATGGACGGCCAGCTCACCACCTTCCGCGCCCACGAGGGGCCGCCGCATCCCTGTCTGCGCTGCCTGCATCCCGACGATCCCGCCGCCGGCGTGCTGCCCACCTGCGCCCAGGGCGGCGTGCTCGGTCCGGCGGCGGCGGTGGTGGGGGCGCTGCAGGCGGTGGAGGTGGTCAAGGAGCTGGTGGGCGGGTTCCCGAGTCTGTCGGGCACGCTGGTGGTCTACGACGCCCGCAGCTGCGAATTCGCCAAAATCCGGATCCGCCGCCGGCCGGACTGCCCGCTGTGTGGGTGCTTCGCCGCCGCGGCGGAGTGAACGGCCGAACGCTCTCGTCGCGATCACGACAGGGAGGTCCGGAATGATCCGCAGGCGCACACTCCTCACCACCGCCCTGACCGGCATCGCGGCGCTCGCGGCGCGACGGGGGCTCCGCGCCGAGGGAGTCTTCGCCGGCCCGGTGCTCGAAGAGTTGGAGAGCGAGCGGGCACGCTTCCGCCTGCGCGAGCTGGTGCGCGGGCTCGAACATCCCTGGAGCCTCGCGTTCCTGCCGGACGGACGCCTGCTCGTGACCGAGCGCCCCGGCCGGCTGCGGCTGGTCGAGCGCGGCCGCATCCTCTCCCCGCCCCTTGCCGGCGTGCCGGAGGTGTGGGCCCGCGGACAGGGCGGCCTGCTGGACGTGCGCCTCGATCCGGCCTTCGCCGAGAACCGCCTCGTCTATCTGAGCTACGCCGCCGCCGGGCCCGACGGGCGCGCCGGCACCCGCATCGGCCGCGGGCGTCTGGAGGAGGGACGGCTCGCCGATTTCGAGCCGATCTTCACATCCAACGCCCGTACCGCCACCGGCGTCCACTTCGGTTGCCGGCTGCTGTTCGACCGCGAGGGGCTGCTGTTCGCCACCCTGGGCGAGCGGGGCGTGCGGGAGCTCGCCCAGGATCTGTCGAGCCACGGCGGCAAGACCATCCGCATCCGCCCCGACGGGTCGGTGCCCGAGGACAACCCCTTCGTCGACCGTCCCGGCGCGATGCCGGAGATCTGGACGCTGGGGCACCGCAATCCGCAGGGCATGGACATGGATCCGGAGAGCGGGCTCGTCTGGGTCCACGAGCACGGGCCCCAGGGCGGCGACGAGGTCGACGTGCTGCGGAAGGGCGCCAACTACGGCTGGCCGGTGGTCACCTTCGGCCGCGAATACGGGACCGGCGCCCCCATCGGCGAGGGCACCCACAGGGAGGGGATGGACGATCCGCTGTGGGTCTGGGTGCCCACGTCCATCGCCCCTTCGGGCATGGCCTTCTACGCGGCCGACGCCTTCCCGGGCTGGCGGGGCGATCTGTTCGTCGGCGCGCTGCGCGCGCAGAGCCTCGTGCGCCTGTTCCGCCGCGGCACGCAGATCCTCGGCGAGGAGCGGCTGATCCCGGGTCGGATCGGCCGCATCCGCGACGTGCGCATCGGCCCCGACGGTCTGCTCTACCTGCTCACCGACCACGCCGACGGCGGGCTCTATCGCATCGAGCCGGCCTGAGCCGTCAGAGCCGCAGCGGCCCGTAGAGCAGGTCGGGCAGGAAGGTGGAGAGCGGCGGCAGATATGTGACCAGCACGAGGAACACCAGCAGCACCATCAGCCACGGCAGCGCTGCGCGCACCACCTCCATCACCGACATGCCGGTGATGCCCGATGTGACG
>BEIP01000374.1 GCA_002898955.1 bacterium HR39
GCCTTCGGCCTCGCCCGGTGCGAGCCCGCGCGCGAGGCGTTCGAGCGGGCCTTCGCCCTGCTCTTCCACGGGCCGCGGCGCGAGCTGCTCCTCGCCCCGCCCTGCTGCGCCTGCATCCCGTGCGACGAGGAGGAGCTGCTGCGTCTGTTCCATCCGAAGACGCCCGCCGCCACCCGCGAGCGGCTCGCCCGCGACCTCGTGGTGGACGCCTTGTCCCTCACGCTCGCCGCCAAGGCGGCGTCCTTCGCCGAACGCCTGGGCCGGCTCGCCGCACCGGACACGCCCCCGGGCGGCGCGGCCGCCGATCCCGACGCCTGATGGGAGAGGGAGGCATGCGGCTGTCGATCGCGAACGTCCTGACGCCAGAGGAATGCGCGGAGATCCGTGCGAAGCTCGCGCGGGCCGACTTCGTCGACGGGAAGACCACCGCCGGCTGGCACGCGCGGCTCGTCAAGGAGAACGAACAGGCCCGCCATCACGATCCCGAGGCCCGCAGGGTGCTGGATCTCGCTCGGCGCCGGCTGCTGGATCACCCCGTCTTCGTCGCCGCGGCGCGCCCCAAGGCCTTCGCCGGTCTGCTGCTCAGTCGCTACCGGCCGGGCATGCACTACGGCCGCCACGTGGACGATGCAATCATGGGCGGCGTGCGCACCGATCTCTCCTTCACCCTCTTCCTCTGCGAGCCCGACTCCTACGAGGGCGGGGCACTGGTGATCGAGGACGCCGAGGGTGAATCGGAGGTGCGCCTGCCCGCCGGCTCGCTGTATCTGTACCCGTCCACCACCCTGCACCGGGTCGATCCGGTCACCCGGGGCGAGCGCCTCGCGGTGGTAGGCTGGGTGCGCAGTTTCGTGCGCGATCCGCTCGCGCGCGAGATCCTGTTCGATCTCGAGACGGTCCGCCGCCTCGAGTTCGAACGGCACGGCAAGAGCGATGTGTTCGACCTCGTGTCGAAGTCCCTCGCCAACTTGCTCCGATGCTGGGCGGAGGACTGAAAACGACGAAGGAGGAGTGTTCCGGACCATGAAGAGACGCACGAAGATCTGGATGAGCATCGGCACGGCTGCGCTGCTCGGCGCGGGTGGCACCATCGAGCTGCCGCAGGACGGCAAGGGGCTGGTGGCGTTCCAGCCCGCCCCGGTCGCCTTCGCCTCGGCCCGCTCCGGCGGAGAGGGCGGCGAAGGTGGCGAGGGCGGTGAAGGTGGTGAGCAGGGCGGCGAGCACCATGCCGCCGTGTCGGACGATGTGGGCATCGCCGCCGAACTGCTCGCCATGAAGGGTCATCTGCTCGCCGCCACGGCGCTGCTCGAGGCCGGCGCGGCGGACGCCGCCACGTCCCATCTCGAGCATCCGATGGAGGAGCACTTCGGGCGCATCCACGAACCGCTGGAAGACCGCGCCCACGAGGCGGAAGAAGCGCTCGAGGCCGCTCTCGCCGAGGCTCACGCCGCCGCAGGCGAGGAAGACGCCGGGGTGCGTGCGCAGGCGGCCGCGAAGGCCATCGCCGCCATCGCGCGGACCCTGGCCGAGCTCTTCGGCGAGCAGCTGGCGGACCCCGCCTTCGCCGGCGATGTCCTCGGCAGGCTCCTCGGGGAGGCGGCGCACGAGTACGAGGAGGCCGTCGAGGACGGTCGGATCGTGAATGCCGAGGAGTACCAGGACGCCTTCGGCATGGTGCGGGCGGCCCGCGCGCTCTGGCAGGAGCTCTTCAAGGGCGGGCGCATCGAGGAGGGGACCGCGAAGGAGGTCGAGGAGGCCCTCGCGGCGCTTGAAGCGGCCTTCCCCGGTCCGCTGCCGCCCGAGCGGGCCGAGGCGCCCGGAAGGGTGCGCGCTCTCGTCTCGCGCATCCGGCTCGCCCTGTCCTGAGGCAGCCGAAGCCCCTTCCCCGGCCCCGCCGTGCCGGCCCACGGCGGGGTCCTCTTGCGGACCACCGCGCGGCGCCGACGTGACGCACACACCGGGCCGAGCGCCGCGATCTCCCGCCTCTGGCGCGCGATGGCATCTTCTCCGGGCGGCGTCGACGGGCCGAGTGCCGGCTCTGGTGCAACAGGCCCCGTCGCGCGCAGGCGGAAGCGGAGCGCGACCTCGGGGGCCGCCCCGCGCGCAGTGGCGCCTGCAGGCGGTATCGCAGAAGCGCCGTCACCGCGCTGCCCAACCCTCCGGCGGCGAGCACCCCGTGTCCGTCCGCGACCCTCCGGCGGCCCGGAGACCGTGAGTCCCGACCCGGCGGCGGACGACATTCCGTATCCGCCTGGTCCACGAGGCCGTCTCCTGGCTGCTGCACGGTGGCACGGAACGGTACCTCGCCAAGCGGTCCGGAGGTCCCCCCGAAGCGCCAACCGCGTGTTCCCGTATCGCGCGGACCCGGAAACCACGTCGAGCTGTAATGGGTGGCCGGAGGCCCGTATCCGCAAGCGCCCGCGACCCGAAGGGTGTAGAGCTCGACGCGGAGGTCTCCCGAGATGTGCTCCGCCCGTGCCCACGCGTGGCGATCGCGGCTGCTGGTGCGGCCGCGTCCATCCGTGCTCCCGCGGGTGGGAGAGGACGTGCGGCCGGGAGGTTCCGCCTGCCGGCGGAGTCCGTTCACCAGACCGAACGTGTGAACACACGCCCGAAGGGGCTCGGCGGCGGGTTCCC
>BEIP01000375.1 GCA_002898955.1 bacterium HR39
CCGCCCGAGAGCTCGTCGGGGTAGAGGTCGGCCACCCGTGGGCGCAGGCCCACCCGCGCCAGCGTGCGGATCGCGATCTCGCGCGCCTCCCTGCGGTCCACCAGACGGCGGGCGAGCAGGCCGAAGGCCACGTTCTCCCAGACCGGCAGGCTGTCGAACAGCGCCGCGCCCTGGAAGAGCATGCCGAATTTGAGGCGGATGCGCTCGAGGGTGGCGTCGTCCGCCCCCACCACCTCCTCGCCGTCCACCAGGATCGAGCCGGAATCGGCCGGCAGCAGGCCGAGGATGCACTTGAGCAGCACGGACTTGCCGGTGCCCGAGCCGCCGATCACCACCATGGACGTGCCGGCCGGCACGTCGAGGTCCACCCCGCGCAGGACGTGGTTGTCGCCGAAGCTCTTGTGCAGGCCGCGGATGCGGATCTTGACCGGGCGGGAGTCCATCGCCTCACCTGCTGAAGAAGATCTCGGTGAGCATGTAGTCCGCGGTGAGGATGAGGATGGAGGCGCTCACCACCGCACGGGTGGTGGCGAGGCCCACGCCCTGGGCACCGCCGCGGGAATGGTAGCCCTGATGACAGCCCATCAGCGCCACGATGAAACCGAAGCAGGCGGCCTTGACGAGGCCGGAGACCACGTCCTGGGTCTCGAGGTGTTCGAAGGTGCGGTTGAGGTACTCGACCGGGCCGAAGCCGAGCTTGTAGATGGACACGAGATAGCCGCCCATGACGCCGATGACGTCGGCCACCAGCACCAGGGCCGGCAGCATCAGCATGGCGGCGAGCAGACGCGGGAAGACGAGATAGCGCAGCGGGTCGGTGGCCAGCGTCTGCAGCGCGTCGATCTGCTCGGTGACCCGCATGGTGCCGAGCTCGGCGGCCATGGCCGCGCCCACGCGTCCGGCCACCATGAGCCCGGCCAGCACCGGCCCGAGCTCGCGGGTCATGGACAGGACGACGATGGTGGGGATGGCGTTCGGCGCCTCGAAGCGGGAGAAGCCCGTGTAGCTCTGCAGGGCCAGCACCATGCCGGTGAAGATGGCGGTCAGTCCCACCACCGGCAGGGAGAAGTAGCCGATCTCCACCATCTGACGCAGCACCTGGCGCGGGTACCAGGGCCCGCGCAACCCTTTCCACAGGGCGACGAGGCCGAAGAGCACCACCTCGCCGGTGGTGCGGCACACCTCCAGCGTGCCGCGCCCGATCAGCGCCAGCGGATTGGCGACGACGAGGCGGTTCACGGCGCTCCGTCCTCCACCTGCTCACCCGCGCCCAGATAGCGCCGGGCGAAGCGGGATCCCAGCCGGGTGAGGATCTCGTAGGCGGCGGTGCCGGCCGCATCCGCCAGCGCTTCCACCGCGCCCGGCCCGGCCAGCACCTCCACCTCGCTGCCGGGGCGTACGGCGTCCCCGGGAAGGGCACTCACGTCCACGGCGAGGGTGTCCATGGACACCCGCCCCACCACCGGACAGGACACGCCGGCCACGCGCACCGACGCCCGCCCGCCGCCGGCCTGGCGGGGAAAGCCGTCGGCATAGCCGAGGGCGACGATGGCGATCCGCGCACCCGGCTCCACCGCGTGGGTGGCGCCGTAGCCGACGGTGCCGGGCTCGTCGATCGTCCGCAGCTGCAGCACCGGTGCCACGAGCCGCACCACCGGCCGCAGCACCGGCCGCGCGCCCGAGGACAGGGGCGATGCGCCGTAGAGGGCGAGACCGGGGCGCACGAGCTCGAAGTGGAAGTCCGGGCCCAGCAGGATGCCGGCGGAGGCCGCGAGGCTGCGCGGGACCGCCGGGAAACGGGCGGCGAGCCGGCGGAATGCCTGCAACTGGCGGGCGTTCAGGGGATGATCCGGCTCGTCGGCGCAGGCGAGGTGGCTGATCACCAGACGCAGAGCGAGCCCGGCCAAGTCTTCGTGGTCCAGCGCGGCGAAATCGGAGGGGCGGAAGCCCAGCCGGTTCATGCCCGTGTCCACGTGCAGCGCCGCCGGCAGCACCCGCTCCAGCCGGCGGGCCAGCCTCCGCCAGAGCCCGAGCTCGCCGGGATCGTTGAGCACCGGCACCAGCGCGTGGTCGAGGAAGGCCTCCTCCTCGCCGCGGCCCACCCCGGAGAGGACGAGGATGCGCGCCTGCGGCAGCAGACGGCGCAGGGCCACGCCCTCGTCGGGCACGGCCACGAAGAAGGTGCGGCAGCCCTCCCGCCACAGCCGGCTGGCCACCGGTGCCATGCCCAGCCCGTAGGCATCGGCCTTGACCACGGCCGCCGTCTCGGCGCGGCGGGCGGTGCGGGCCAGCAGGTGCCAGTTGGCGGCCAGCGCGTCGAGGTCGACCTCGAGGCGGGCGCGGGCCGGGCCGCGGAACGACGGTTCAGACGACATCCGGATATTCGGCGGTCTCGAGGTTGCGGAAGCGCCCGAAGTTGGCGTCGAACTGGGCGTGGACGACGCCGATGGGACCGTTTCTCTGCTTGGCGATGATGATCTCGGCCTTGTTGTGACACTCCTCGAGCCGCTGGGCCCAGCGCTGGTAGCGTTACTGGAACTTGTCCTCGCTCTCGTTCTCGCGCGGACGCGGCTCGGCGCGGGCGACGTAGTACTCGTCGCGGTAGACGAACATCACCACGTCGGCGTCCTGCTCGA
>BEIP01000376.1 GCA_002898955.1 bacterium HR39
CACGATGTCCGGATAGGAGACCCAGTAGGGCGCGGGGATCACCACCCGGTCACCGGGGTCTACGCTCGCGAGGATGGCGTTGTAGATGACCTGCTTGCCGCCGGCGCCCACCGAGATCTCCTCGGGTGCGAACTCCAGCCCGTTCTCGCGGCGGAACTTCTCGCACACCGCCTGCTTGAGCTCCGGCGTGCCGTCCACCGCGGTGTACTTCGTCTCGCCGCGGCGGATCGCCTCGATCGCCGCCTGCTTGATGTGATCGGGGGTGTCGAAGTCGGGTTCCCCGGCGCCGAGCCCGATCACGTCGCGCCCCTGGCGGCGCAGTTCGCGGGCGAGGCTGGTGACGGCGATGGTGGGCGAGGGCTTGACCCGCGCCACCGCGCGGCTGGGCTGGAACATGGGCGTCGGTCCTTCGCTGCGCTGCATCATCGGCCGGCGCCAGCCTAGTGCTCCCCCCGGCCGGCGGCAATCGGCCACCTCACAGCGGCACCGTGCCGATGCTGGCGCCACCGCACACGTAAAGGAGCTGGCCGGTGACGAAGGAAGCCTCGCGGCTCGCGAAGAAGGCCACCGCCGCCGCCACCTCCTCCGGCCGGCCGAAGCGGCCCACCGGCACCGAGCGGGCGAAGCGCTCGCGCTCGGGCGAGCCGCGTGGCAGGTCCGGTGCCAGCAAGTCGGTGTCGATGGGCCCCGGTGCCACCACGTTCACCGTGATGCCGTGGGGCGCGAGCTCGAGGGCGGCGGTGCGGGCGAGGCCCACGAGTGCCGCCTTGGTGGCACCGTAGGCCGCCCGCCCCGGCTTGCCCAGTGCCGCCCGCGAGCCGATCAGCACGATCCGCCCGAAGCCGCGCGCCTTCATGGCCGGCACGAAGGCCCGCAGGCCGAGCACGGCCGCCTCCAGGTGCACCCGCTGCATCGCCCGCAGGTCCGCAGGCTCGATCGCCTCGGCCGGTCCGGGGCGGAAGATGCCGGCATCGTGCACGAATCCGACCGGCGCCTCCCCTTCGGCGATGTGCGCGAAGACCTCCCTCGTCGCCTCCTCGTCGGCGAGGTCCACCCGCAGCCAGTCGCCGGGAAACTCCCCCTCGGGCGGGGTGCGGGAGAGCCCGATCACCCGCCAGCCCTCGCGCGCGAGGCGCTCGCACACGGCCCGGCCGATGCCGCGCGAGGCGCCGGTGACCACCACCGCGTCCACGGCTCACACCGTCGCGACCGGCGAGACGGGCGAGCCCACCGCCCCGGGCAGGCGCAGTGGCGGCGCGGTGAGCAGGAAGCGGGAGCGGCCCGCCTCGCGCAGCCAGGCGGCGAGATCGGTGAGATACCACAGCTCGCCGAGCGGCAGGCCGAGATAGGCGAGGCAGTGGCGGTGCAGCGGCATGGCGGCATGCGGTCCGGGGCCGCCGGTGCGGGCCGGCAGGCGCTCGACGGCGTAGTTGTCGGCCACCAGCGCCGCGATGTCGCTCTTCGCGATCCACTCCAGCAGCAGCGGATCGCGCCCGTCCAGCGCCGCGCAGGCGGCATGGACGCGCCGCGGGTCCGGGTTGCCCGCCCACTCCACCAGAAGCCGCGCGAAGCCGGTGTGCAGGCAGAGGATGTCGCCCGGCTCCACCTCCACCCCGTCGCGCTCCATGATCTCCAGCAGGGTGGCGCCGTCCACCAGCGCCGGCTCGTCGCCGAAATGGCGGTGGAGATCCACCAGCACGGCGCGGCCCTGGATGGGCCGCTCGGCCATGCGCGCGGCCGAGAGGCGGTGGGCGTAGCAGCCGGGGAACCAGCCGTGGGGGCCCGAGGGCGTGGTGGCCGGCGCCACGATGTCCTCGCCGCCGCGGAAGCCGTTGTAGAACACCGGTTCGGGCTCGCCGTCGCCGTCGGCGTCGAACATCAGGCCGACGTGGGCGAAGGTGTCCCACTGGCTGGAGTACTGGTTGCACAGCACCACCGCATCGTCGCACACCACGTCGGTCCACTCGGGGTTCTCGTGCGAGAGCCGGTAGAGGTAGTTGGGCCGGCCCTCGCGCGCCGTGGGGAAGAGCTCGGGCGGACGCCGACGCGGATTGAGGATGCTGCGCCCGGGGAGATCGAGCGGCAGCGACAGGCAGAATGTGCGTCCCTCGCGCACCTCCGCCACGCCCTGTCGCACCTTTTCCGGCGTGAGCAGGTTGAGCCGGCCCCACTCGTCGTCGTCGCCGAAGCGCCCCCACTCCGAGCCCTCGGGCCGCTGCCTGAAGCGTGGCATGCTCCGCCTCCCCCTCGATCCGCTCCGCCCGCGCCTTGCCGGCGGGCCGCAGCGCCGCTAGCCTGCCGCGCGCAGGCGGCCCCGGCAAGGCCGCATCCCGGTCCAACAGGGGGAGGCGAAGGGACGATGAAGCGGATCGTCGGAGCCCTCGCGGCCGTCGCACTGCTGCTCCCGCTCGGCGCCCGGGCGGCGGAGCCGAAACTGCCGCCCACCATCGCCTGGACGGCCTACGACGTGGGCTCGGCCGGCTACAACCAGGCGGTGGCCGTCGGCGCGGCCCTCAAGAACCGGCTCGGCGTGACCCTGCGGGTGCTGCCCGGCAAGAACGACGTCTCGCGGCAGATCCCGCTGCGCGAGGGCAAGGTGCAGTTCTCGGCCACCGGCGTGGGCGGCAG
>BEIP01000377.1 GCA_002898955.1 bacterium HR39
TGGTGCGCTCGACCTCGTCCACCCGGAACGGCTGCCCCGCCACCCTGGACAGGCCGCGGGCGGGGACGAGGAATTCGGCCCGCAGCAGCCGCACGAGCTGGCCCATGTTCATCTCCGGCACCAGCACGCAGCGGAAGCTGCGCAGCAGCTCGCCGAGCCCGCGCTGGAAGGGCCACAGGTAGCGCAGGTGCAGATGCGCCACCTTCCGACCGTTCTCCCGGCGGGTGGTGACGGCGCGCGAGATCGCCCCCCAGGTGCTGCCCCAGCCCACCACGCAGACATCATCCCCCGGCTCGCCCTGCTCCAGGGTGGCCGGCGGGATGTCCTCCCTCACCTTCTGCACCTTCTCCCAGCGCAGCCGGGTCATGCGCTCGTGGTTGGCGGGATCGTAGGAGACCTGCGAGCGCTCGTCCTTCTCGAGGCCGCCGATGCGGTGCTCGAGACCGGGGGTTCCGGGCACCACCCACGGGCGCACCAGGCGTTCGTCGCGCATGTAGGGGCGGAAGTCGCCGTTTTCGGTGCGGAAGCGCACGGGCCAGTCGGGCTCGGCGTCGAGGTCGGGGATCTTCCACGGCTCGGCGGCGTTGGCGATGAAGGCGTCGGCCAGCAGCACCACCGGCACCATGTGGTGGACGGCGATCCGCACCGCCTCGCGCGCCATGGAGAAGGCGTCGCCCGGGCCGCTCGGCGCCAGCACCACGACCGGCGCATCGCCGTGGCGGCCCCACAGCGCCGCCAGCAGATCCGACTGCTCCGTCTTGGTGGGCATGCCGGTGGAGGGGCTGGCCCGCTGCACGTCGACCACCACGAGCGGCAGCTCGGTCATCACCGCGAGGCCGATGGCCTCCTGCTTGAGGTCGAGGCCGGGGCCGGAGGTGCCGGTCACACCGATGGCGCCCGCATAGGACGCGCCGATGGCGGCGCAGACCGCGGCGATCTCGTCCTCGGCCTGGAGGGTGGTCACCCCGAGCCCGCGCAGGCGGGCGAGCTGGTGGAGGATGGGCGAGGCCGGGGTGATGGGATAGGAGGCATAGAACAGTTGCAGCCCGGCGCGGCGGGCGCCGTCGATCAGCCCGAAGGCGATGGCCTCGTGGCCGGTGATGGCGCGATAGAGGCCCGGCTCGTAGGTGGCCCTCGGCACCCGGAAGCGCGGAAGCTGCGGCAGTTCCGCCGTCTCGGCCAGGGCGTGGCCGGCGCGCAGCGCGGCGAGATTGGCCTCCAGCACGTCCGGCCGGTCGCGGAAGCGCCCGCGCGCCCACTCCTCGATGGGCGCGAGGTCGCGGTCGAACATCCAGAAGACCAGCCCGAGGGCGAAGAAGTTCTTGGCGCGCAGCCGCTCGCGCACGCCGAGCCCGGATTGGGCCGTGGCCTCCTTCGTGAGCTCGGAGATGTCGATCCCGATCACCCGGTAGGGATCGAGCGTGCCGTCGGTGCGCGGGTCGCGCTCGAAGCCGGCCTTGCGCAGATGGCGCTCGGTGAAGCTGCCGGAATCCAGGATGACGATGGCGCCGGGCTCGAGAAGCGGCAGGTTCACTTTCAGCGCCGCCGGATTGAGGGCCACCAGCACGTCGGGCCGGTCACCCACGGTGCGGATGCGGCGGCCGCCGAAGTGGATCTGGTAGGCGGAGACGCCGTAGGTGGTGCCCGCCGGCGCGCGGATCTCGGCGGGATAGTCGGGATAAGTCTCGAGACCGTAGCGCGCGAGCGCGGTGGAGAGGGTGAAGAGGTGGCCGGTGAGCTGGATGCCGTCGCCGGAATCGCCGGCGAAGCGCACCACCGCCGTCTCGAGTTCCAGCATCTCCCGCTCCGCGGGCGCCTCGGCCCGCTCCCGTTCGTGCTCCACGATGGCCATGCCCGTCTCCGGCCGGCTCGGCGGCGCCCCGACGCGCGGAGCGCCGCGTGGTTCAGTTTCTCCTGATATATGGTGCACCGTGCGCCGGTCTCAGCCGCCGCGCCGCCGGCGCAGCCCCCCGACGGGGGCGAGATGGATGCCGCACTCGCTCTTGTCGATGCCGCGCCAGCGGCCGGCGCGCGGCGGCTCGCCCGGGCGCACGGGAGTGGTGCAGGTGGTGCAGCCCACCGAGGCGTAGCCGCGCAGCTCCAGCGGATGCGGCGGCAGACCGCGAAGCCTCCGGTAGGCGCGCACGTCCCCGGGCGTCCAGGCGGCGAGCGGATTGAGCTTGAACAGTCCCGAGACGGGATCGTGCTCGATCGCAGGCAGATCGCGCCGCAGCCCACCCTGGTAGCGCTTGCGGCCGGTGATCCAGGCGGCCATGCCCGAAAGCGCCCGATCGAGCGGCTCGGTCTTGCGGATGTGGCAGCACAGGTCCGGATCGTGGCGATGGAGTGCGCCGTCCGGATCGTGGCGGGCGAGGTCGGCCGGATCCGGCCGCACCGTGCGCACGTCCCGAAGACCCAGCAGCACGACCAGATGGTCGCGGTAGGCGAGGGTCTCGGGGAACAGCCGGCCGGTGTCGATGAAGACCACCGGCAGGGCGGGATCCACGCTCGCCACCATGTCCAGCAGCACCGCGCTCTCGGTGCCGAAGGAGGAGACCAGGGCGAGCCGGTGGCCGAACAGCCGGCGGGCGGCGCGCAGCAGCTCCAGCCCGTCGAGATCGC
>BEIP01000378.1 GCA_002898955.1 bacterium HR39
GGCTTCTGGAGGCGGCGCTCGCGCGCGGCCTTCCCGTGCTCGCCATCTGCGGGGGCATGCAGCTCTTGAACGTGGTGCTGGGCGGCACACTGTTGCAGCACATCCCGGATGCCGTGCCCGGTGCGCTCGCCCACGAACAGCCCCATCCGCGCACCGAACCCGGCCACGAGGTGGAGATCACCCCCGAAAGCCGCCTGCACGGCATCACCGGCCGGCTGCGCATGGCCGTCAACAGCGCCCATCATCAGGCGGTGGACCGACCGGGCCGCGACCTCCTGGTCTCGGCACGGGCGCCCGACGGGGTGGTGGAGGCGGTGGAACACCGCCACCATCCCTTCGTGATCGGCGTGCAGTGGCATCCGGAATACGGGATCGATCCCGGCGACCGCCGCCTGTTCGAGGGGCTGGTCGCCGCAGCACGCGGATGTGCGCCATGACGACGGAAGGTGAACGCATCGCCAAGGTGAGCGCCCGGGCGGGCCTGTGCTCGCGCCGCGACGCCGAGCGGCTGATCGCCGAGGGGCGGGTCGCCGTGGACGGCGAGCGCATCGACACGCCGGCGGTGCGGGTGCGGTCCGACCAGGTCGTGACGGTGGACGGCAGGCCGCTGCCCGAGCCGGCGCCGCCGCGGCTGTTCCGCTTCCACAAGCCGTGCGGGGTGGTGGTGGCGGCGCGCGACCCGCAGGGCCGGCCCACCATCTACGACATCCTGCCCAGGCGCCTGCCGCGGCTGATGCCGGTCGGGCGGCTCGATGTGGCGAGCGAGGGGCTGCTGCTGCTCACCAACGACGGCGAGCTCAAGCGGCGCCTCGAGCTGCCCGCCACCGGCTGGGTGCGGCGCTATCGCGTGCGCGCGTACGGCCGGGTGGATCCCGAGCGGCTGCGCGAGCTCGGGAAGGGCATCGAGATCGACGGCGTGCGCTACGGGCCGGTACGGGTGCGCCTCGATGCCGGCGAGGGGGCCAACCGCTGGTACACCGTCACCCTGCGCGAGGGGAAGAACCGGGAGATCCGGCGCATCTTCGAACATCTCGGGCTGGAGGTGAACCGGCTGGTGCGGGTGGCCTACGGGCCCTTCCAGCTCGGCAGCCTGCCCAAGCGGGCGGTCGAAGAGGTGCCGGGCAAGGTGATGCGCGAGCAGCTCGGCGGCCTGCTGCCGGCGCCGCCGCGCGAGACGCGCCGCCGGCGGCGGGCGGAGGCGGCCTGAGCCATGCGGATCACCACCGGCCGGCTGCGCGGGCGGCGGCTGCACACGGTGCCGGGCCACGACGTGCGCCCGACGCGCGAGCACGCCCGCCGGGCGCTGTTCGACATCCTGACCCACGGTCGGCCGCGGCTCGTGGGCGCACGCTTCCTCGACGTCTTCGCGGGGAGCGGCGCCATCGGCCTCGAGGCCTGGTCGCGCGGCGCCCGCCGGGTGCTGCTGGTGGAGAACGCGCCGGCGGCGGTGGCGGTCATCCGCCGCAACCTCCACGAGATGCCGCTCGACGGCGGCGTCGAGCTGTTCGTGGCCGATGCCACCGACCTGCCGCGGGCGCCCCATCCCTTCGACATCGCCTTCCTCGATCCGCCCTACCGCAGCGGACTCGCCGTGCCGGCCCTCGAAAGCCTCCACCGGCGCGGCTGGCTGGTGCCGGGCGCGCGGGTGGTGGTGGAGCTTGCGAAGACCGAGGATCTACCGGAAGTCGAAGGCTATACGGTCGAAGACATCCGCAGGTATGGAGCGGCGAAGTTCGTCTTCCTGCGCTACGTCGGCGATGCTGGACAGCCGCACGGGGAAGGGGATAATGCGGCCTGAGATGGCCGCTTCCCCCGTGCGGAGGACGCCTTGAGCGAACGGAAACTGCGCACCGCCTGGAGGGTCCGGCAGCGCTACCGCCGGCTGTGGCGCGCGGCCGCGGCCGCGGGCTTCGTCCTCTCCACCCTGTGGGTGGCCTGGGACTGGACCGAGACGTTCGCCGCCCACGCCCTCGGCCCGCGCCGCATGGTGACCGGCGTGGCGCTGATCGCGCTCGCCACCTGGCTGCCCTACGCCCTGGTGCGCGCCCGCTGGCAGCAGGTGAAGATCCGCCACTACGCCGAGTGGGGCCTCTAGCCGGCGGCGAGGCCCACGAGGCCGGCCAGCGCCGCATAGCGCAGGCCCTTGCCCAGCGCCACCGGCGGCACGAACAGCCGGAGCGGCATGCGCAGCGTGCCCGCCGCCACGGTGAGCGCATCCCCCACCACCGGCAGCCAGGAGAGGAGCAGGATGGCCGGTCCGCAGCGTCGGAACCACACCTGCGCCCGCGCGAGGCGGGCCGGATCGGGGCGCAGGCGGGAGCGTTCCGCCAGCCGCAGCAGTCCCCGGCCCACCGCCCAGTTCACGCAGGCGCCGAGCGTGTTGCCGAGGGTGGCGAGGAGCACCAGCCACCATCCGTCCTCGGGCGCGAGGGCGAGGGCGCCGAGCAGCACCCCTTCCGAGGAGACGGGCAGCAGCGTCGCGGCGAGGAAGGCGCTCGCGAAGACCGCCGCCGCGCCGGCACCGCCCATCGCCGGCGGTCAGACCGCCTGCACCACCCGCTGCAGCCGCGCGCGCACTTCCCGCGCCACCTCGTGCACGCCCGTATGGTCGATCA
>BEIP01000379.1 GCA_002898955.1 bacterium HR39
CACCACCTTGGCCTGGCTGTTGGCCGCGAAGGCCGACTTGGGCATCTCGGCGGCGATGGAGGCGTCGCCCAGCACGAACACGTCCTTCGCCTTGCGGGACTCGAAGGTCTCCAGCACGACGGGGCACCAGCCGGAGTCGTCGGTGAGCCCGGCGCGCGCGGCGATCCAGCCGGCCTTCTGGGCCGGGATGATGTTGGCGACGGCGGCCTTCACCGTCTCGCCGCCCTCGGTGGTCACCGTCATCGCCGCGGTGTCCACCTTCACCACCCGGCCGCCGAACTCAGCCGGCACCCACTCGACCATGCCGGCGTAGTGGCGGTTCCAGGCATCCTGGAAGAGCGCCTGCTTGGAGAACTTGTCCTTGGCGTCCAGCACGAAGATCTTGGACTTGGGCTTGTTCTTCTTCAGATAGTTCGCGATCATGCACACCCGCTCGTAGGGACCGGGCGGGCAGCGGTAGGGGTTGGGCGGCGGCGCCACCACCACCGTGCCACCGTCCTCCATGGCCTCGAGCTGCGCCCGCAGCAGCGCCGTCTGCTCGCCGGCCTGGTAGGCGTGGGGCATGACCATGGTGGCCGGCTCGTCGTAGCCCTCGATGGTGTCGTAGCGGAAGTCGATGCCCGGCGAGACGACGAGGGCGTCGTAGTCCAGCACGCGTCCGCTGGCGAGCCGCACCTGCCGCTTCCCGGTGTCCACCTCGACCGCCATGTCGCGGTAGTGGACGACACCGTACTTGTCGACGAGATTGACGTAGCGATGCGTGATCGATTCGAGCGTCCGCCAGCCTGCGAGATAGAGATTGCTGTAGAAGCAGGTGGTGTAGGCCTCCTTCGGTTCCACCAGGGACACCTCGATCTGGCCGGCGCTGTCGTGCGCCACGTACTTGGCGACGGTGGCGCCGCCGGCTCCGCCGCCGATCACCACCACCCTGGGCCGCGCCTGTGCCCGCAGGACGTGAGGCGCCGAGACCAGCGCCGCCGCGGCGACACCCGTCGTGGCCAGGAGCTGCCGTCTGCTGAGACCCGCCTTCATGGTCACGATCCTCCCTTCCGCTTCTGTTCCCCCAGGTACTCGAAGTAATCGGCGAGGGCTTGGATCTCCTCCTCGCCCAGCGAGCGGGCCACCGACCGCATGACCGGATTGTCGCGCGTACCTTCGCGGTACTCGCGCAGCGCCTGCACGAAGTAGTCGCGCGGCAGCAGCCACAGCGGCGGGATCACGCCGTCGGTGACGTCCGGCGGATGACACGCCACGCACTCGTTGGCGAGGTATTCACCGTAGGAGATGTCTGCCGCCGGTGCCGGCCGCGCCGCAGCCGCCAGCGCCGCCGCCGCGGCGAGCAGGACACGTCCGGTCAAGGATCCCTCCCTCCGCCGTCGGGGTCGACGCCGACCCGTTAGATCATTTTCGTCCGGCGCGCAAGAGGCCGGTGCCCTTCCGCGACGCACGACGACTTTCCTGCCGTCCGGTCGGTGATTTGCGGACATTGTTTCGCTCCATTGCGGACATTGGCGCGCGTTCCGCCGCCGGCAGCGCCCGTTCCAAGGATTTCACGGCTCGAGTTCGGAGAATCCCCTTGACCGGCACCGCACCCCTCACCTACAGAGCCATTCCGGAGGATCGGAGGGTGGAGGTGACCGGACCCGCCGCGGCAGCCGCCGCCTGGCTCCTCTGGATGGAGGAGGCGGGGGTGGATGCGTGCATCCTGGAGCCGGGCGCATCCGTCGCGCCGGCGGCCCACCGCGGGCACGTGCTCCCTCCCCCGGCACCGCGGCCGCCTTCCGGACCGCCCGCGCACGGCGTGCCCGAGGTGGAGCGGCGGATCGCCGACGCCCGGGCGCTGGCGCGCTCCTGCCGCACCCTCGCCGAGCTGGAGGAGGTGCTGCGCCACTTCGACCTCTGCCCGCTCGCCGCCACCGCCACGCGGCTGTGCTTCGCCGACGGCTCTCCCGAAGCGGAGCTCTTCCTCGTCGGCGAAGCGCCGGGCGCCGCGGAGGACCGGCTGGGGCGGCCCTTCGTCGGGCCGAGCGGCCGGCTCCTCGACCGCATGCTGGCCTGGGTGGGGCTGGACCGCAGCCGGGTGTGGATCACCAACACCGTCTTCTGGCGGCCGCCCGGCAACCGGCCGCCCACCTCGGCCGAACTCGCTCTCTGCCTGCCCTTCCTCGAGCGCCAGATCGCGCTCGTGCGTCCCAAAGTCCTGCTCTTCCTCGGCGGGCTTGCGGCCCGGGTGCTGCTCGGGGTCAACGAGGGCGTCTCGCGCCTGCGCGGCCGCCAGTTCGTCTACGCCTCGGACGATCTGCCGCAGCCGGTGCCGGCCTTCGTCACCTACCATCCCGCCTACCTGTTGAGACAGCCGGTCCACAAGCGCTACGCCTGGCGCGATCTGCTGGCCGTCACCGAACTCCTCGGTGTCAACGGATTTCGCTGACATTCGAGAGGTCTTGCCTCGGAACGGACGGCCGCTAGGCTGCCACCGCCATGAGACCATCACCAATGCACAGAGCCCGCGGGAGCCTGGTTGCCGTCCTCGTGCTCGTCGCCTCCGCCCCCTTGACCGCGGCGCAGGAGGGGACGGTCCGTCTCGCGCGCGTGGAGCC
>BEIP01000380.1 GCA_002898955.1 bacterium HR39
CCGCCGGCCGCATGGGTGGGGTGGCCACCGCTTCCGTCCCCGCCTGGGCCGCATCCGCCCGCTCGGGCGAGGCGGGCAGGAGCGCGGGAAGCAGCAGCACCAGAAGGGCGGCGGAGGTCAGCGCGCCGGCCGCCGGCAGGAGCCCGAGCGGCGCCCGGCCGGGGCCGCAGCTCCCGTCCGTCGGTGCGGACGACCGCGGATCGCCGCCGCCTTCGTCCCGCCGCCTCCACAGCCGCAACGGCGCTGCGAGCCGGGTCGCCGCACGGACGCCACCGCGGACCCGCTCCCGGAGCCCGCCTCCCTGCGCCGCGACACCGGCCGCTCCGGGCGTCCGCGGCCGCGGCTCCGCAGAAGGTCGAAGGCCGGAGGAAAGCGCCCGCGCCATGCCTCACCTCATGCCGGCGAGGGCCCGCAGGATGTCTTCGGCCGCCGCGCTCGCACGCCGCGATTCCCCGTGCCGCGCTGCCGGCCGATCGCTGCCGGCCAGCTCCGCCGCGCCCCCGGGGCCGGGAGCGACGGCGTCGGCCGACGGGGCGCGCGCGGTCGCCCGGACCGTCCCGTCCGTTCGCCCGCGGGCGTGGTCCCCGACGTCGGATGGCGTCGCCACGACCGCCTGCACCCCCGTCTTTGCACCCGCCGTGGCTGCCGGCACCGCGCCCACGGGGTCGTCCTGCGCCGTCCCGCCGTCGGCACGGGTTCCTTCGGGCCCGCATCCGCTCTGCCGCGGGCGCGCCGCGGGGTCCCGGGTGCGGCGGGCGGCCTCCAGCAGCCGGGCCAGTTCCGCCGCCCGCGCACGGGCTTCGCGGCTGCGCAGCTCCACCGCCCGCTCGCTCGCCACCAGTTCGGCCCGCAGGCCCTCGAGGGCCGCCCGGGCCCGCTCCACCGCCTCGTCCAGCCGCCGCGCCGCCTCGCTCAGGACCGCTCCCTCGTCGCGCAGCCGCCGCAGCCGCCACCATACGGCGGCGCACCAGACCATGTTGGCGGCGGTGACGACCGCGACGGGAACGAGGGCGAGCTCCGGACTCATGCGGCATCCTCCTCCCGGAGCGCGTCCCCGCCCTCCTCGCGGGTGGGCACACGGTCCTCGATCCGCACGGCCATGCGGTTGCGCCGCCGCCCGGCGCGCGCGGTGAACAGCGGGATGTCCCCGCAGCGGAGGACCACGGGCGAATCCGGCCCGACCGTGAGGGTGAGCTGCTGGCCCACCCGCAGGTCGAGGATCTGTCCGGCCGGCAGGGTGAACTCTTCCAGCACCGCCTGCAGTTCGACTTCGGCCTGCTTCATCTCCCGGGTGAGATGCGCCTCCCAGATGGAATCGCGACCGAATTTCTCCCCGAGGAACATCTGCAGCAGAAGATCGCGTGCCGGCTCGAGGGTGGCGTAGGGGAACAGGAATTCCATGGTGCCGCCGCGCTCCTCGAGATCGATGCGCATCTTGAACACCACGCAGGCGTTGCCCGGGCGGACGATCGCGGCGAAACGCGGATTGGTCTCGATCCGCTCGAAGTGGAAGTGGACCGGGACGACGGGCTCGAAGGCCGTCGACAGGTCCTGCAGCACGAGGCGTGCGAGACGTTCCACGAGCCGCGTCTCGATGGTCGTGTAGGGCCGACCCTCGATCCGCAGCGGCGCGCTGCCCCGCCGCCCGCCCAGCAGCACGTCGATCACCGCGTAGATGAGCGGACTGTCGATCGTCAGGAGGGCGAAATTGTCCCACTCAACTGCCCTGTAGACGACGATCATGGCCGGAAGAGGAATCGAGTTCAGATAGTCGCCGAACCGCTGCGCGGTGATGTTCTCCAAGCTGATGTCGACGTTCTCGGAGGTGAAATTGCGCAGGCTGGTGGTCAGGATGCGCTCGAGCCGGTCGAAGACCACCTCGAGCATCGGCAGACGCTCGTAGGTGATCTCGTTGGAGTTGATGAGAATGTGGATGCCGGAGCGGTCCGACCGGCGGTCGTCGTCCCGGAAGCCGAGGAGGCTGTCGATCTCCTCCTGGCTCAGCAGTCGCTCCGGGCTCTCGCCGATCTGCCCGGCCGCGCCCGGCTCGTCGGCGGCGAAGACGTCGTTGCCGATGGCCTCCGCCCATTCGGCGGCGAAGGCGGAGATGGGATCGTCGTCCTCGCCGGCCTCCGCCTCGACGCCGGCCATCTCCGCCCAGGCCCTGGCCAGCGCCTCCTGATCGGCTCCCCCGCCGGAGGACGGGGGCTCCTGCCGCTCGCCGTCGGTGCCGCTCATGCTCCGGGCCTCCGCCGCGCCCCGCGGATCGTCACTGCACCAGCATCTCCTTGAACAGCACGTCGTCCACCCGATGCGGACGGATGGCGCGGTTGATGCGCGCCAGCATCTCCTCCTTGAGGCGCTCCATGCCGATGGCGCCGCGCACGTCCTCCACCGAGAGCGAGCGCAGGTAGAGCTGCAGACTGTCCATCACCCGCGGCATCAGCGAGCGCACCGCCCCGGCGGTGGTGGCATCCCGCACCTCCAGGGCGACGCGGAGCTTGAGGTAGCGCATGCGCTGCCCCTCCGAGCGCAGATTGACCAGCACGTCGGGAAGGTCGACGAAGTACACCCCATCCGCCGAACG
>BEIP01000381.1 GCA_002898955.1 bacterium HR39
CGATGGTGTCGACCTTGGTGACCTTCTCCTCGTAGCCCTCTGGATGCTTCGGATTGCCGGTCCAGAACGGATCGATCAGGATGTCCTGTCCGGCCGCCTCGATGTGGAAGGCGGAATGGCCCAGCCAGGTGATGCGCACGGTTCCTCTCCTCCGCTGCCGGATCCCCTTCCCCGCCTAGCATAGGGCGCCCGCGGCGCAAGCGTGCGCGCCGCCCGCACGATGCCGCTTCACGAACGGCGCCGCCCGCGGCAGGCTCCGGCCCGCGCAGTCCGGCGGAGGATCGGGGCATGGAGGTGCGCGGGCTGGATCACGTCAACATCGTCACGGCGGACCTCGAGGGCACCGTCGCCTTCTACCGCGAGGTGCTGGGGCTCGAGCCCGGCGAACGGCCGCCCTTCCCCTTTCCCGGCGCCTGGCTCTACGCCGGCGGATGTCCGGTGATCCACCTCGGCGTGCGACCAGCGGCCGGCGGTTCCACCGGCGCCGTCGACCACGTGGCCTTCGCCGCGAGCGGCTTCGAGGCCTTCCGCCGCAGGCTGGAGGAACGCGGCATCCCCTACAGCACCGCCGCGGTGCCCGGAACGGACATGCGCCAGATCTTCCTGCGCGATCCCAACGGCGTGAAGATCGAGCTCAACTTCCGCGACTGAGCCGCACGCTGCGCCGCCGCGCTCCGGCGTCCGGCGACGGCCACCCGCCCGCACGCTGCACCGCGTACTGCACTCCTTGCGGTTTCCTGCGGCCACCTTGAAAGGAGTGCACAAACGCGCCACGCTCCGCCGCGAGCGAGCGCGGGAGGCGGCCGCGTGGACACCATCGCCGAGGCCTTCGCCCGGGCCTTCGCCCTGCTGGCGGCGGGCGATCCCGAGCTGCTCGCCGTGATCGGCCTGTCACTGCGGGTGAGCCTCTCCGCCACGGCGCTCGCCTGCGCGCTCGGCATCCCGCTCGGCATGGCGCTCGCCATGGCCCGCTTTCCGGGACGGCGGGCGCTGGTGGTGCTGGTGGACGCCCTCATGGGCCTGCCGCCGGTGGTGGTGGGCCTTCTGGTCTACCTGCTGCTCTCGCGCGCCGGCCCGCTCGGCCATCTCGGCCTGCTCTACACCCCCACCGCCATGGTCATCGCCCAGACGGTGCTGGTGCTGCCCGTCGTCACCGCCCTCTCCCGCAATCTCGGCGAGCAGTTGCTGGCGGAATACGGCGAGTTCCTGCGCGCGCTCGGCGCCGGGCCGCTGCGGCGGGTGGCGGCCCTCGTGGTGGAGGGGCGGCATGCGCTGGTGACCGTCGCGCTCGCCGGCTTCGGCCGCGCCATCGCCGAAGTGGGCGCGGTCATGATCGTCGGCGGCAACATCCGCCACCACACCCGGGTGATGACCACCGCCATCGCCCTCGAGACCGGCAAGGGCGAGCTCGCCACCGCGCTGGCGCTCGGGATCGTGCTGGTCGCCGTGGCGCTGTCGGTGAACGCGCTGGCGCACGTCCTGCGCGCGCGTGAACGGGAGCTGGCCCATGCCGGCGCCTGAGCTGCGGGTGGTTCCGCTTCCCCACGGGCCGCTCCTGCGGGTGGAGGGGCTCACGGTGCGCCTGTCGGGCCGCGCCGTGCTGGAAGGCCTCGACTTCGAGCTCCACGAGGGGCTGTCGGTGGTGCTGGGAGCGAACGGTGCCGGCAAGAGCGTGCTCCTTCGCACCCTCCACGGGCTGATCCCGCCGGCTGCCGGCCGGATGATCTGGCGGCACGGGCATCCGCCACGCCGCGCGCTGGTGTTCCAGCGCCCGGTGCTCCTGCGCCGCACGGTGCGCGCCCAGCTCCGCTTCGCGCTCGCCTGTGCCGGCGTGCCCTGGCGCCGGCGCCGCGAGCGCGTGCAGGAGCTCCTGGAGCTCGCCGATCTCGTCCACCTGGCCGACCGCCCGGCCCGCCGTCTGTCGGGCGGCGAGCAGCAGCGCCTCCAGCTCGCCACGGCGCTCGCGCTGGATCCGGAACTCCTGCTATTGGACGAGCCGGCGGCCAGTCTCGATCCCGCCGCCACCCTCGCCTTCGAGCGGGTGGTGGAGCGGGTGCGCCGGGCCGGCGTGTCGGTGCTGCTGGTCACCCACGACGTCCATCAGGCCCGCCGGCTGGCCGAGCGGGTGCTGTTCCTGGAGCGCGGCCGGCTGGTGGAGTCGGGCCCGGCCGTGCGCTTCTTCGCCGCGCCCACCTCGGCGGCGGCGCGGGCCTATCTGGAGGGGAGGCTGGCACCGTGAGCCGCGGTACGCGGCTGTGGATCGCATGCGCGCTCCTCGCGCTCTCGACCGCCGTCGCGGGACCGGGACCGGCCCGCGCCGCGAGCCCCTCCATACTCGTCCAGAGTACCACCTCCACCGAGAACTCGGGGCTGTTCGACCACATCCTGCCCGCGTTCACCGCGAGGACCGGCATCGACGTGCGGGTGGTGGCGGTGGGCACCGGCCAGGCACTCGGGAATGCGCGCCGCGGTGACGGTGACGTGGTGCTGGTCCACAGCCCCGCCGACGAGATCCGCTTCCACGACGAGGGCTGGGGGATCCTCTACTGCCGGGTGATGTACAACG
>BEIP01000382.1 GCA_002898955.1 bacterium HR39
CTGGAGCGCGCCGCGGAGGATCTGCGTGCCATCCTGGGCGAGCAGACGCGCGCGGCGAGCTGAGCCCTCCGGTCATGGTCCCGCTCCCGCCGGCGGCACCCCCTCGGGGTGCCGCCGGTCCCTTTCACATCCCTTCGCATCACCGTGCCGCCTTCCGCACGCACGCCCTTTCGTGCTATCCTTGCTTAGGTCTCCCGCCACGGCGGGCCGATGCGAGGCTTTCCGGATCATGCGCCAGACGCTTGCCACCTTCGCCGTCGAGGAGGTGCGCGTCCTCGCCCCCGACGGCACGCTCCTGCCCGATCCGCCCGAGTGCGTGCACGACCGCGATCTGCTCGTGCGCCTCTACCGGGCCATGGTCCTGACCCGGACCTTCGACGCCCGCGCCATCGCCCTCCAGCGCACCGGCCGGCTCGGCACCTACGCTTCCTCGCTGGGCCAGGAGGCGGTGCCGGTGGGCACCGCCGCCGCCATGCGCCCCGAGGACGTGCTGCTGCCGGCCTTCCGCGAGCAGGGGGCGCTGCTGTGGCGCGGCGTGCCGCCCGAACACCCGCTGCTCTACTGGGGCGGTGACGAGCGCGGCTCGAACTGGCCGGGACCGCGCGAGGACTTCCCGATCTGCGTGCCCGTGGGCACCCACGCTCCCCACGCGGCCGGCGTCGCCATGGCCTTCCGGCTGGAGCGGGCGCCGCGCGTTGCCGTGTGCGTCTTCGGCGACGGCGCCACCTCGAAGGGCGACGTCTACGAGGCCCTCAACTTCGCCGGCGTGTGGCGGCTGCCCATGGTGGCGGTGATCAACGACAACCGCTGGGCCATCTCGGTGCCGCTCTCCCTGCAGACGGCGGCCGAGACCCTGGCCCAGAAGGCGATCGCCGCCGGCATCCGGGGCCTGCGGGTCGACGGCAACGACGTGATCGCCGTCTACGCGGCGGTGCGCGAAGCGGTCGAGCGGGCGCGGGCCGGCGGGGGACCGACGCTGGTGGAGTGCGTCACCTACCGTCTGTGCGACCACACCACCGCCGACGACTCGCGCCGCTACCGCGACGACGCCGAGGTGAGCGAGCACTGGAAGCTGGAGCCGGTGGCGCGCCTGCGCCGCCATCTGTTGGAGCGTGGCTTCTGGACGCGCGAGGACGAGGAGGCGCTTTTGGAGGAGTGCCGCCACACCGTCGAGGAGGCGGTGGAGCGCTATCTGGCCACGCCGCCCGACCGGCCCACCGCCATGTTCCACCACCTCTACGCCGAGCTGCCGGCCGCCCTGCGGCCGCAGTACGAGGAGCTGCGCGCGCGGGAGGAGGCCTGAGCCATGCCCGAGCTCACCCTCGTCGAGGCGGTGCGCATGGCCCTCGCCCGCGCCATGGAGGAGGATCCGAAGGTCCTCGTGCTGGGCGAGGACGTCGGGAAGAACGGCGGCGTGTTCCGCGCCACCGAGGGGCTCTACGAGCGCTTCGGACCGGAGCGGGTGATCGACACGCCCCTCTCCGAAGCCCTCTTCGCCGGTCTCGGGCTGGGGCTCGCCGCCCGCGGCTTCCGCCCGGTGGTCGAGTTCCAGTTCATGGGCTTCATCTACCCGGCCATCGACCAGGTGGTGAACCACGTCGGCCGGCTGCGAAACCGCACCCGCGGCCGGCTGTCCTGTCCGCTCGTGATCCGGGCCCCCTTCGGCGGCGGCATCCGCGCACCCGAGCACCACTCGGAGAGCACCGAGGCCATGTTCTGCCACATCCCGGGCATCCGGGTGGTGATCCCGAGCTCGCCGCGGCGCGCCTACGGCCTGCTGCTGGCCGCGATCCGCGACCCCGACCCCGTCGTCTTCCTCGAGCCCAAGCGCATCTACCGGGCCTTCCGCGAACAGGTGGAGGACGACGGCGCCCAGCTCCCGCTCGATCGCGCCTTCGTGCTGCGGGAGGGACGCGACGTCACCCTCGTCACCTGGGGCGCCTGCGTGAAGGAGGCGCTGGAGGCGGCGGAGCAGGCGCAGGAGCGCGGCATCTCGGTGGAGGTGATCGACCTCGCCACCCTGAAGCCCTACGACGCCGAGACCGTGCTCGGATCGGTGGCGAAGACCGGACGGCTCGTGATCCTGCACGAGGCGGCCCGCACCGCCGGCTTCGGCGCCGAGATCGTCGCGCGCGTGGCGGAGGAGGGGCTGTTCAGCCTCACCGCGCCGGTGGTGCGGGTGACGGGCTACGACACGGTGGTGCCACTGCCGCGCCTCGAGGACTGGTACTTCCCCGACGTGCCGCGCGTGCTCGCGGCCATCGAGCAGGTGGTGAGCTGGCGATGAGCGTCTTCGTCTTCCGTCTGCCCGACCTCGGCGAGGGCCTCGCCGAGGCGGAGATCGTCCAGTGGCACGTGAGCGAGGGCGACCACGTGGTGGCCGACCAGCCGCTGGTCTCGGTGGAGACCGACAAGGCGGTGGTGGAGGTGCCGGCACCCTGCTCGGGCCGGGTGGTGAAGATCCTGGCCGAGCCCGGGGCCATCCTGCCGGTGGGCGCGCCGCTGGTGGAGATCGAGACCGAAGAGGTGACGGACACCGGCACGGTGGTGGGCGAAC
>BEIP01000383.1 GCA_002898955.1 bacterium HR39
CAAGGTGGTGGCCATGGAGATCCGCCACCGGCTGATCGACAGCCGCAAATTCCCGCCGCGGCTGCGCAACACCTGCTGGAGCTCGCTGGCCGAGGGCGACGCGGTCAAGATCGGCGCGAGCTACCGGCCGACGCCGGAGAAGCTCGAGCCCTTCGACAGCTTCGTCAGCCAGGTGGACGAGCCGCCGGAGGTGCGCGCCCAGACGCAGGAGGAGGCGCACGCCTGGTACGACAGCATCACCTCCGACATGTTCGCCTGAGTTTCCGGCTTCCCGCAGCGGAGTGGCGTCGGCGCGGGGAGGGGCGACCCTCCCCGCCGCCGTTTCGATCGCACGTCCTTGTCCGGATGCCGCGCCGGGTCCACAACCGGCGGCGGTCGACGCGCGTTGCGGAGGAGGACGGGTGCGGATCCTGTTCGTCGGCGACGTGGTGGGGCGCAGCGGCCGCGCCGCGCTGTTCCACCACCTGCCGGAGGTGCGCCGCCGGCTCGGTGCGCACGTGACCATCGTCAACGGCGAGAACGCGGCGGGCGGCTTCGGCCTCACCCCGGCGATCGCCGCCCAGATCTTCGAGGCCGGCGCCGACGTGATCACCACCGGCAACCACGTGTGGGACCAGCGCGAGCTGCTCGCCCACATCGAGCGCGAGCCGCGCATCCTGCGCCCGCTCAACATGGTGCCGGGAACGCCGGGGCACGGGCTTTACGAGCACGTGGACGCCCACGGCCGCCGGGTGGTGGTGGCCCAGGTGATGGGCCGGCTGTTCATGAACGCCTTCCTCGACGACCCCTTCCGGGCCGTCGACGTGGCGCTGGCCCCGCATCTGCTCGGCGCCAGCGTCGATGCGGTGGTGGTGGACGTCCACGCCGAGGCCACCAGCGAGAAGATGGCCTTCGGCCATTTCCTCGACGGGCGGGTGAGCGCGGTGCTCGGCACCCACACCCACGTGCCCACGGCCGACGCCATGATCCTGCCCGGCGGCACGGCCTACATGAGCGACGTCGGCATGACCAGCGACTACGACAGCGTCATCGGCATGGTCAAAGGCGGGGCGGTGCAGCGCTTCCTCGTCAACGTCCCGGGCCCGCGCCTCGAGCCCTCCCAGGGCGAGGCCACCTTCTGCGCGGTCCTGGTGGTCACCGACGATCGGACCGGCCGCGCCACCGACATCCGCCCGATCCGCCTCGGCGGCCGCCTGCGCCCCGAGTTCCCGGAGGACCTGGCGGTCGCCTGAGGGCGGCGGCCTCCGGCTCCTCCGGCCCCTCGCGCAACGCTGCCGCTTGCCGGCCGTCGACGCCTCCCGGTGGACGGCCTAGATGCATCCCGTCACCCGAGGCCTCGCGTGGACCGCGGCATGAACGAGCTCGCCGCCGATTTCGCCGCCACCACCCCCATGCGCACCATGCCGCACAATCTGCGTGCGGAGCTGGCGGTGCTGGGGGCGATCCTCGTCAACAACCAGCTCTATCACCGCGTGGCGGACTTCCTGCGCGCCGAGGACTTCTACGAGCCCGTCCACCGGCGCATCTTCGAGGTCTGCGCCGAGACCATCGAGAAGGGCCAGCTCGCCGACTACACCACCCTCTACCACCTGTTCGACTCCGATCCGGCGCTGGCGGAACTGGACGGCGGCGCGTATCTCGAGCGCATCGCCCGCGCCGGCGAGATGATCGTCAACGTCGTCGACTACGCCCGCGTGGTCCACGACCTGGCGCTGCGGCGCCGGCTCATCGAGGTGGGCGAGGAGGTGGTCAACGAGGCCTTCGATCCGGATTCCACCGCCTCGGCCATGGAGCTGGTGGAGCGGGCCGAACAGCGGCTGTTCGAGCTGGCCCAGCGCGGCGAGCGGGGCGGCGACTTCCGCCCGTTTTCCGACGTGCTCAAGAACGCGGTGCGCATCGTCCACGCCGCCTGGCACCGTCAGGGCCACGTGACCGGCGTTCCCACCGGCCTCGTCGGTCTCGACGAGAAGCTGGGCGGGCTGCAGCGCTCGGATCTCGTGATCCTCGCGGGACGCCCCAGCATGGGCAAGACGGCGCTCGCCCTCACCATCGCCGCCAACGCCGCGGGAACGCGGGCCGAGGGGCCCGAGGCCGAGCGGCTCAGGCATCCCAATCACGTGGTCGCCGTGTTCTCGCTGGAGATGTCGGCCGAGCAGCTCGCGACCCGCCTGCTCTCGGCCGAGGCCCGCATTCCGAGCGATCAGCTCCGCCGCGGCCGGCTGTCCGAGGAGGAGTTCCAGCGGGTGGTGGAGGCGAGCCAGCGCCTCGCCGCGCGCCCGCTGTTCATCGACGACACCCCGGCGCTGTCGGTGGCGGCGCTGCGCTCGCGCGCCCGCCGGCTGGCCCGCACCCACGGCCTGTCGCTCGTCGTGGTGGACTATCTGCAGCTCCTGCGCGGCACCGGCACCTACGCCCAGGCCAACCGGGTCCAGGAGGTGAGCGAGATCACCCAGGCCCTCAAGGCGGTGGCCAAGGAGCTGGACGTGCCGGTGCTGGCGCTCTCCCAGCTCTCGCGCGCGGTGGAGGCGCGCGAGGACAAGCGTCCGCAGCT
>BEIP01000384.1 GCA_002898955.1 bacterium HR39
GGCCCGTCCTCGGGGAGCAGCCGCCCGCACAGCGGGCAGACGTCCGGCTCCGCATCCGCCACCCCCGCCGCGTCCGTCCCCTCCGAACGCCGCGCCATCTCTAGAATGCTTCCACTTCGCTGCTGTCCCGCGGCTCGACTATATCGCCGGCGGGAGGCCGCCGAAAGCGGCATCCGGCCTGCGGGAACCCCAGCCGGGAAGGGACATGGCCGCCACCGCTCCGGTCCGCGCACCCGCGCTCTCGCCGCGCTTCCCGCGGCCGCGGTTGCGCGCCCTGCCGGCGCTGGCGCTGGCCGGCCTCGTCGCCGCACCACTCGTCGCCGTGCTGCTGCGGGCCGGCGGCGATGCGGCGATCTGGCACCACCTGGCCGCCACCGTCCTGCCCGCGTACGTCGGCAACAGCCTGCTGCTGGTGCTGGGCGTGGGGCTGCTGAGCGGCGTGATCGGCAGCGGCTGCGCGTGGCTCGTGGCCATGTACCGCTTCCCCGGCCGCGAGCTGTCCGCCTGGGCGCTGTTCCTGCCGCTGTCCATGCCGGCCTACGTGCTGGCCTACGCCTACACCGATCTCCTCGACGTCACCGGCCCGGTCCAGACGGCGATCCGCGCCGTGACGGGCTGGAGCGTGCGCGACTTCGCCCTGCCCGAGATCCGCTCGCTGCCCGGTGCCGTCTTCGTCCTCTCCCTCGCCCTCTACCCCTACGTCTACGCCCTGGCCCGCGCCGCCTTCCTCGAACAGTCCCAGTGCGCCCTCGAGGTGAGCCGCACGCTCGGCTGCTCCGGCTTCGGCGCCTTCCAGCGGGTGGGCCTGCCGCTCGCCCGCCCCGCCATCGTCGCGGGGCTGTCCTTCGTCGCCATGGAGACCCTCGCGGACTTCGGCGCCGTGGGCTTCTTCGGCGTGCCCACCTTCACCACCGGCATCTACCGCGCCTGGTTCGGCCTCGGCAGCCCCGAGGCGGCCGCCCAGCTCTCCTCGGTGCTGCTCGCCGCGGTGGGGCTCGTGCTGCTGGCCGAGCGGCTTCTGCGCGGCCAGGCCCGCTTCGCCGCCCGCACCGTCCACATCTACCGGCGCAATCCGCCGCGTCTGCGCGGCATCCGCGCCGTCGCCGCCGGCGCCGCCTGCCTGCTGCCGTGGCTTCTCGGCTTCGCCCTGCCGGCACTCGCCCTGATCGCCATGGCGCTCGAGCGCCGCGACGCCCCCGGCCCCGACCGGCTGCTGGAGCTCCTCGCCAACACCCTGACGGTCGGGGCGGTGGCGGCGGTGGTGATCGTGGCCGTGGCGCTGCTGGCGCTGCTCACCGCCCGCCGGGCCGGCGCCCTCGCCCGGGCCGCCCTGCGGGTCGCGGTGCTGGGCTATGCGGTGCCGGGGGCGGTGATCGGCGTGGGGCTGCTGGTGACGCTGGGCGCCTTCGACCATGCGGTGAACGCGCTCACCGGCCATCGCGGCCTGCTGCTCTCCGGCACGCTCGCCGCGCTGGTCTACGGCTATCTCGTGCGCTTCTTCGCCGTTGCCTACAATCCGCTGGAGGCGGGCGTCGCGCGCATCGCCCCGCACATGGGCGAGGCCGCCCGCACCCTCGGCCACGGACCGCTCGCCTCCTTCGCCCGGGTGCACCTGCCGCTCCTGCGCCCGCACCTGCTGGGCGCGCTCCTGCTGGTGCTGGTGGACGTGATGAAGGAGCTCCCCGCCACGCTGGTGCTGCGGCCCTTCGACTTCGACACGCTCGCGGTGGAGACCTGGCGGCTCGCCACCACCGAGCGCCTCGCCGGCGCCGCCGTGCCCTCGCTGCTGATCGTCGCGGCGGGGCTTCTGCCGGTGATCGTGCTGGTGCGCACGAGCGAGCGCAAGCGCCGGGCCCTCGAGACGGAGGAGGACGCGTGAGCGCCGCGCGCTGGATCTTCCGCCCCCGCGCCCTGGAGGTGGGCGAAGGCCCGCAGCGGGTGCGGCTCGCCTGGATCGAGCGCGGTCCCGAGGACGCCGCGCGCACGGTGGTCTGCGTCCACGGCCTCACCCGCAACGCGCGCGACTTCGACCGCCTCGGCCAGCACCTCGCGGCCCGCGGCCTGCGGGTGCTGCAGGTGGACGTGGCCGGACGCGGCCGGTCGGGATGGCTGGCCGATCCGCTGCTCTACGACCTGCCGGTCTACGCCCGCCAGCTCGGCGACTGGCTCGCGCGGCTGGGGCTTTCACGGGTGGACTGGATCGGCACCAGCATGGGCGGGCTCATTGCCCTCGAGCTCGCGAAGGAGCGCGCGCATCTCTTCCGCACGCTGGTGCTGAACGACATCGGCCCCTTCGTCCCGGCCGCCGCCCTCGAGCCGATCGCCGCCTATCTCGGTCTCGATCTCGCCTTCCCCCACATCGACGCGCTGGAAGACCACCTGCGCACCATCCACGCCGGCTTCGGGCCGCTCGGCCACGAGGGCTGGCGCCATCTGGCGCTGCACGCCGCGCGGCGCGAGGGCGACGTGTGGCGGCTGCACTACGATCCGCGCATCCGCGAGCCCTTCCTCGCCCGCCGCGGGCAGGACATCGTG
>BEIP01000385.1 GCA_002898955.1 bacterium HR39
GGGCCCGCGAACTGCTGCCGCGCTGCCTTCCGCCCCTGCGCGGATCGCCGCTCTCGCCGCGCATCCTCGTGGTCAACAGCGACTCCCGCGACGGCACGGTGGAGGTGGCGCGCGAGCTCGGGGCGGAGGTGCTGGTGGTGCCGCGCCACGCCTTCAACCACGGCACCACCCGCGAGCTCGCCCGCCGCCATCTCGGCACGCCGGTGGTGGTGATGCTCACCCCCGACGTGCGGCCGCTTCCCGGCATGCTGGAGCGGCTGGTGCGGCCGATCCTCGCCGGCGAGGCGGCGGTGGCCTACGCCCGCCAGCTCCCGCGCGGCGGCGCCGATCCCATCGAACGCTTCGGCCGCCTCTTCGCCTTTCCCGAGCGGAGCGAAGTGCGCGGGCTCGACGACTACGCCCGCTGCGGCACCGCCGCCCACTACTGCTCCAACGCCTGTGCCGCCTGGTGGCAGCCGGCGCTGGATGCGGTGGGCGGTTTCCCGCCGACGCTGGTGAGCGAGGAGACGGTCACGGTGGTGCGCCTGCTCGAGCGGGGATACCGCATCGCCTATGTGGCGGACGCGCTGTGCGAGCACTCGCACCCCACCTCGCTCCTCGCCGACTTCCGCCGCCAGTTCGACGTCGGCTGGACCCGCAGCCGCTACGCCCGCGAGCTCCTCTCCCGCGGCCGCGACGAAGAGCGTGGCCGGGCCTATCTGCGCGGCCTGCTGCGCCACCTCCGGCGCGAAGCACCGCATCTGCTGCCCTACGCCCTGCTGCATACGGCGGTGCGCTATGCCGGCTACCGGCTGGGACGGATGGCGGTGCACTGGCCGGTGCGGTTCTGCCGGCCGTTCTCCTCGCAGGACTACTTCTGGGATTCGGCCTTCGCGCCGCGGCTGCGGGAGGCACTGGCATGAGCGGGCGCCGCGTGCTGATGCTGACCAACGCCCTCCTGCCGCCGCGCGAGGGTATCGGCCACCACGTGACCAGCCTCGCCGCCGCGCTGCGCGAGCGGGGCCACGCGGTGCACATCCTCGCGGCCAGCCCGGGTCTCGCCTGGCGCGGGGGCGAGGTGGCGGGCATCCCGTGGACGGGCTATCCGGTGCCGCCGCTGCGCCCGGTCCACCAGCTCGCCGCCCGGCCCGGGCTCGTGCGCTGGCTCGCCGCCCACGGCGGTGCCTTCGACCTGCTGCACGTCCATCTGCCGCTCCTGCCGCCGCTTCCCTTCGACGGACCGGTGGCCGTCACCGTCCACACGCCCATGCTGGTGGACACCGCCGCCACCTGCGACCGCCGCCTCGAGCGCCTCGCCGCGCGGCTGTATGCGCGGCTGTTCAGCGCGCGCTGCGAGCGCTTCTGGCTGAAGCGGGCGCGGCACCTGTTCGCGGTGAGCAGCCGGATCGCCCGCGAGCTCGCCTGCCACTACCGCCCACCGCGGGCGGCCACGGTGCTGCCCAACGGCGTGGATGCCGGGTTCTTCGCCTTCCGTGACGAGTCCGCCCGGCGCGACTTCGTCCTCTACGTGGGCCGGCTCGGCCCCCGCAAGGGGCTGGGCACGCTGATCCGCGCCTTCGCCCTGCTGGCGCGGCGGGATCTCAAGCTCGTGCTGCTCGGCGCCGGTCCGCTGGAAACGCGCCTGCGTCGGCTTTCCCGCGAACTGGAGGTGGCGGACCGGGTGATCTTCGCCGGAGCCGGGGACCGCGAGCGGGTGCGTGATGCCGTGCAGCGCTGCCGCCTGTTCGTGCTGCCCTCGGCCTACGAGGGCATGTCGCTCGCCCTGCTGGAGGCCATGGCCGCGGGCGCTCCGGTCGTCACCACCGAGGCCTGCACGCTGCCCGAGTTCGGCAGTCCGCCGCCCTTCACCGTGGTGCCGGCCGGCGACCACCGGGCGCTCGCCACCACCATGGGCCATCTGCTCGACTCCCCCGAGCGCCGGCGCGCCCTCGCCGCAGCGGCCCGCCGCCTCGTGGAGGCCCGCTTCACCTGGCCGCGGGTGGCCGAGGCCTTCGAGGCGGCCGTCTTCGGTGCGGACCTGCGGGAGGCGGCATGAACGAGCCGGCACTGCCGCGGCCCACCGCCGCAGGCCGCATCCTCCACGCGCCCGGTCACCACGCCGCGCGGCTTTCCCGCCAGCCGTGGGCGGCGGTGGACGCCCTCGCCCGCACATGGCTCGCCGCCGGCCTCGACGTGGTGGTGGTCACCGACCGCCCGGATCACGGGCTGGAGGGGCGGGTGCCCTATGCGGTGCTGGTCTCCGGTGAGGACGCATGCCTGCAGTCCCACGCTCCCGGCACCCTCTACCGCCTCACCGGGATCCTGGAGCTGGTGCGGGGAAAGGTGCCCCGGACAGCCGTGCCGGTGCTCGCGAGCCCGCGCCTTCGTCTGGGCGAGCTCGCCCCGGCGCTCGCGCGCGCCCGCGGGCGCGAGCGCCGCATGCTGCTGCTTCCCCTCCTCAACGCGCTGGTCCCCGCCCGGCTGGTGGCGCGCACACTCGCCCGCCACGCCGGTCCGCCCGTCTACGGCAGCCCCGCGAGCCGCGCGCGGCTGGT
>BEIP01000386.1 GCA_002898955.1 bacterium HR39
CGCGCCGCGCCGGTCAAGGGCCACGGGCGGTGCGGGCTCCGGGGCGCACGCGGATCACCGGTGCGGAAGATCGTGCTTGACTCCCGCGCTCTTTCGAAGCAGGCTCGACAGTGCCCGTGGAAGTCGCCGCCTTTCCGCTGCGGATCGCGGCGGGGGTGGCGGCGGATGGAAGCGGGCGCCGAGGAACCGTCCAGCAGAGGAGGGTGGGACGTCGACCGCGAATCCACCTGACCGTCTATGACGGAGACCGCGCTCGCGGCTCCGTATCGCCGCCGCCACGGGGCAGCGTGGTGGACGGTGAACTCGGAACATCTGCCAGGATACGGAACTTCGTACAGGCGAAGAGAGGGTCCGCGCACACGGACCCGACCGGCGAGAGCCGGACCGATCCCCGCCGCGGCGGCCGCCCGGCGGGGATCTTCGCATCCGCCCCCGTGCTCCCTGTTCGGATTTCCGAACGGTCCCGCGCCCGTCCTGTTCAGGTTTCCAGACATTCCCTCCGCCGCCTGCCGGCGACACCGCCGACTCCTGCCGCGACCGGTCTGGCACGGGCCTTGCAACAAGAGGGGCGCATCCCCTGAACCGCTTAGAAGGGAGGGATGGATCCGTGAAGCGTTGCAGGCTTCTCGTCGAAGTCGGCCGCCGGCAGTTCCTGCGCGGCACCGTGAGCACCGCGGCCGGCGCCGCGGCGGCCGCGGCGGTGGTGCAGAAGGCCGAGGCGGCCGTGCCCGGCGGCGGCGCGCCGGTGCGCTATCCGCGCACGCGGCTCGCCAACATCGACGACCTGAAGGTCAACGTGCCCCTCGAGGTCGCCTATCCGGACGCGGACGCGCCGGGCGTGCTCCTCAGGCTCGGCCAGCCGGTGGAAGGCGGCGTCGGGCCCGAGCGGGACATCGTGGGCTTCTCCACGATCTGCCCGCACAAGGGCTTCCCGCTCCACTACGTGGCCGAGACGCGCACGCTCCACTGCCCCGGCCACTATTCGGTCTTCGACGTGGAGAAGGGCGGCCAGCAGGTCTGGGGTCACGCCACCATGAACCTGCCGCAGTACGAGCTCGTGGTCGACGAGAAGGGCGACATCTACGCCGTCGGCATCGACGAGCTGCTCTACGGCCGTCTTTCGAACGTGCTCGGTTGAGGAGGGAAGGTCGTCATGGCGTACAAGCGCAACGTCGACCGGCTGCCCATCATTCCGCCGGATGCGGAAGAGCACAATGCCGTGTGCCACTTCTGCATCGTCGGCTGCGGCTACAAGGTGTACACGTGGGACGCGAACCGCGAGGGCGGGCCGGCCCCCGACGAGAACAAGTTCGGCGTCGATCTGACGCAGCAGCAGCCGGCCGAGACTCCGGCGTGGTACGCGCCGTCCATGTACAACATCGTGAAGAAGGACGGGCGTGACGTCCACATCGTGATCAAGCCCGACCCGGAGTGCGTGGTCAACAAGGGTCTCGGCTCGATCCGCGGCGCCAAGCTGGGGGAGTACTGCTACTCGGCCATCACCGGCACCCAGACCAACCGGCTCACCGATCCGATGGTCTGGCGCTACGGCCAGATGCAGCCCACCAGCTGGGACGACGCGCTGGACCTGGTGGCGCGGGTGACGGCGCGGGTGATCAAGGAGTACGGCTGGGACGGCGTGTTCGTCTCCGCCTACGACCACGGCGGTGCCGGTGGCGGCTACGAGAACAACTGGGCCATCGGCAAGCTCTACTTCCAGTCGATGCAGATCACCAACATCCGCATCCACAACCGTCCGGCCTACAACTCGGAGGTGCACTCCAGCCGTGACATGGGCGTGGGCGAGCTGAACAACGCCTACGAGGATGCGGAGCTCTGCGACACCATCGTCGCCGTGGGCACCAACGCGCTGGAGACCCAGACCAACTACTTCCTCGCCCACTGGGTGCCGAATCTGCGCGGCGAGACGCTGGAGAAGAAGAGGCAGCTCCTGCCGGACGAGCCGCACGAGCCCGCGCGCATCGTCATCATCGATCCGCGGCGCACGGTGACGGTGAACGCCTGCGAGGTCGAGGCCGGCAAGGACCGGGTGCTGCACCTCGCCATCAATTCCGGCACCGACTTGGCCCTGTTCAACGCCATCCTGACCTACATCTACGACAAGGGCTGGATCGACAGGGAGTTCATCGAGAAGCACACGGTCGGCTTCGAGAAGGGCCCCGAAGAGCCGCCCATGTACCCGGCCCGTGCGGATACCGGCACCTTCGCCCAGCGCTGGCCGGGGCTGAAGGAGGTGATCGAGGAGATCCGCACCTCGCCCGAGGAGGCGGCGGAGATCTGCGGCGTTCCCGCCGAGGACATCGTCAAGGCGGCCCACTGGATCGCCGAGCCCAAGGCGGGCGGCAAGCGCCGGCGCACCTTCTTCGGCTACGAGAAGGGCATCATCTGGGGCAACGACAACTACCGCACGATCGGTGCTCTGGTGAACATCGCGCTCGCCACCGGCAACATTGGCCGGCCCGGCGGCGGCTGCTGCCGTCTCGGCGGTCACCAGGAAGGCTACGTGCGCCCG
>BEIP01000387.1 GCA_002898955.1 bacterium HR39
CCCTCCTCCGATGGCTGGGACTGGCGCGCGACTGACGTGCGGTCTGCGGCCCGACGACCCCGCCTCCGGGCGGGGTCGTCGCTCAAGGGGCCACGAGGCGCTCGAGATCGCCGCGGCCGATGACGCCCCGGTGCAGCGCCGTGGCGACGAGCGCACCGGCGCAGCCCAGATCCCGCAGGGCCCCGAGGTCGGCCGGATCGCGCACGCCGCCGGCCGCGTACACCTCCCTGCCGCCGGCACGGGCCAGCACGTCCCGCAGCCGCGCCACATCGGGCCCGCCGCCGGTCCCCACCCGTGCGAGCGTCATGACGATCACCCGCGCGGGCCAGAGAGCCGGATCGTGGAACAGCTCCGCCGGCCCCTGCGGTTTTTCGCCGCGCCAGTCGAGGGAGAGCACGACCCGCGGTTCGTCCCGTACCGCCCGCACCAGCCCGGCGTCCCGCTGGCTCTCGCTGCCCAGCACCGCGACGGTGCGCGGCACCGCGAGCAGGGCTTCGAGGGCCGCGGCATCGGCGATGCCGGCATCCACCCACAGCTCCACATCCGGCAGCGCCGACGCGAGCGCGCGGATCACCGCGAGCTGATCGCCCCTCCCTTCGATGGCGTCGAGGTCGGCCACGTACAGGACCCCGAAGGGGAAGAGCCCCCGGAAGGCGCGGGCGACGGCGAGCGGCTCGGCCGTCTCCACCAGCACCGAATCGCCGGGGCCGAGGGGCCGGTAGGCGGCGCGCTTCCCGGCCACCGCCCGCACCACCTGCCCGCCGCGCAGGTCCAGCACCGGGATCACCGCGAATGGCATGGCAACGGGTGCTCCTCTTCGAGTGGGTGACGGCGGTTCCCGCCGATCCCGCGCTGCGCGCGGCCCTTCTGCCCGATGCCGAGGCCATGGTCGAGGCCCTCGCCCCGGCGCTCGCGGCCCGCTTCGGCGAGGGCTTCCGGCTGGTACGCGATCCCGCCCTGCCGCCGCCCCGCTGCGGCGTCGCCACGGTGCCCTTTCCCGGAACCCGCCCGGAAGAGGTGGCGCGCCTCGTGGCCCCGGGCGATCTGCTGTGGGCGATCGCGCCGGAGCACGAGGGGATCCTGCGCCGCTTGGTCGCCGCGGCGCGGGCGGCGGGGGCGACGGTCCTCGCTTCGGACGATGCGACGCTGGCGGTCTGCGGCTCCAAGACCCGCACCGCCGAGGCGCTCGCGGCGGCCGGCATCGGGGTGGTGCCGGTGCTGCCGACGGCGCGCGCCCGCGCGCTCGCTCCCGCCACGCTGGTGCTCCAGCCCGATGCCGGAGCCGGCGGCGACGGGCTGCGGCGGCTTCCCGCCCACCGCCTGCCGCATCCGCTCCCCGCGGCGCACATCCTGCGCCCCTTCCTCCAGGGGGAACATCTGAGCCTGACGCTGCTGTGCCGGGGCGGGCGTGCGCGGGTGCTGGCCTGCAACCGTCGGCACGTCGCGTTCGGTGAAGCCGGACTCTCCGAGCGGGTGGAGGTGGGAGCGGCCGAATCCCTGCGATCCGTGCTGGAGCCGCTCGCACGACGCATCGCCGCGGCACTTCCGGGTCTGCTCGGGCCCGTCGGCGTCGACCTGCTCCTCTTCCGGGGCCGGCCGCTGGTCCTCGAGGTCAATGCGCGGACCACCGCCGCCTGGTGCGGCCTGCTGCACTCGGACGACCGCCCGGTCGACCTCGCCCTCGCCTGTGTGGGCCGTGACGTGGAGACGGCGGCATGAAGGCCCCCGCCGTCCTCGGTCTCGATGTGGGCGGTGCGCACCTCAAGGCGGCGCTGGTGGAGGGAGCGGGCCGGGTGCTGGATGTGCGCGAAGTGGCCTGTCCCCTGTGGCAGGGGCTGGAGCGGCTGGATGCGGCGCTCGCCGACCTGCTGCAGTCCATGCGCGACGCCGGAACGGTGGCGGCCACCATGACCGGCGAGCTGGTGGACCTGTTCCCCGATCGCGCACACGGTGTGCGGGCCCTGGTGGAGCATCTGGTCCGCCGGCTCGGGGACCGCCCGCTCGCGCTGTTCGCCGGCGACGCCGGCTTTCTTGCCCCCGAAGAGGCGAAGCGCGAGCCCGGACGGGTCGCCTCGGCCAACTGGCTCGCCACCGCGACCCTCTGCGCCGCGCGCATCCCCTGCGGGCTGCTGGTGGACGTGGGAAGCACCACCACCGACCTCGTGCCCTTCGCCGGCGGGCGGGTGCTGGCGCAGGAGCGTGACGACTTCGGACGGCTCGCCGCCGGGCAGCTGGTGTGGGCGGGCGTGGTGCGCACGCCGCTCTGTGCGCTCGGGCCCGACGTGGCCTTCCGCGGCGCCCGGCGGCCGCTCGCCGCCGAGTGGTTCGCCACCACCGCCGACGTCTTCCGCCTCACCGGCGAGCTGCGCGAAGAGGACGACCGCCATCCCGCCGCCGACGGCGGGCCGAAGACCCGCGAGGGCAGTGCGCGGCGCATCCTGCGCATGGTGGGGACCGATCTCGGGCCCTTCGGTCCGGCCGACGCGGAAGCGTTGGCCCGTGCGTTCCGGGCGCGCCTGCTGCACC
>BEIP01000388.1 GCA_002898955.1 bacterium HR39
GCTGTGCGCTCATGAAGCGGGCCGAGCCGAACACGTCCTGGCCGGGGGAGGACATGAGGCGTCGGTAGAGCCAGCCGGCGCCGAAGTAGATCACGGGCCAGCAAACGAGGAATGCGAAGAGCGCCGCTCGGTCGGCAGCGCGATGCTCCCAGCCGAGCACGTCGTGCAGGCCGTGGAGCACCGCCCAGCCCACCGTCCAGTAGGAGAGAGCGCCAGCGAGGACGAACGGAAGAACGTAACGGATCATGCTTGATCGCTTGTGTTGTGCGGCGAGAGGATGGGCATCACCAGGCCTCCTCGGGTGGTGCCGCCCACTCGGCTGCGAGTTGGGCGCCGGCGCGGTCGAGCGGGCCCCGGCGCCCTCCTCCACCCTTCGAGCGCGACCGGCCTACGTGGGCCTGTCGCAAACCCGCAGCGTTTACCCCGCGTTGACCATGCAGCCCGCATGGTGCCTCCAGTCCCGGAGGCCACCCCATGATCCTGTCCGCCATCGCCGCGAAGCTGAAGCAGCGTGCCAAGGCTGACTTCAAGGGCCGGCACTATGAGGCTGCCCTGATCGTCCAGGCCGTCTCCTGGTACCTGCGCTACCCGCTGAGCTACCGCGACATCGAGGAGCTGTTCCTGGAACGCGGCATGGATGTGGACCACTCCACCCTGAACCGCTGGGTCTTGGCCTACGCGCCGCTGATCGAAAAGCGGTTGCGGCAGTTCCGCAAACCGCACTGCGGCTCGGTACGCATCGACGAAACGTACATCAAGGTGCGGGGGGAGTGGCGCTATCTCTACCGGGCCGTCGACAAGCACGGCAATCCAGTCGATTTCCTGCTCACCGCCAATCGGGATCTCGATGCCGCCAAGCGCTTCTTCCGCAAGATGCTGCAGGATCAGCCGTTGCTCGCCCCGGATCGCATCGGCACGGATGGCGCCGGCACCTATCCACCCGCCATCTTGGCTGCGAGGAACGACGGCCTTCTACCCCGCGCGCCGCTCCACTATGTGACCAAGCACCTGCAGCAGGGCATTGAGAGCGACCACTTTCGGGTCAAGAAGAACATGCCCCGGATCGGCGGCTTCCAGTCCTTCCGCACTGCCCGGCGCACGATCCAGGGGTTCGAGGCCATGCTGTGGCTGCGCAAGGGCTTCGGCTTTGCCGGCGCATGGACCATCCGCGAGCAGAACCGACTGCTCGGGGTCTGCTTCGGCCTTCAGGCGGTTAACAGAGCCTAAAAACGAGACAGATCTAGCCTCTGCTGCGGCCTACGGCACGGCTTGCGACAGGCCCATCGTCGGCGACGAGCCCCACCGGCCCTACGACAGGCCGCCCCTGTCGAAGCATGTCCTGGCGGGGGAACTCGCGCCGGAGGCCACCGAGCTGCCCCAGCTCCGCAGCCTGCGCGCCCGGTGGCGGCTCGGCCAGCCAGCGGTGGCCCTCGACCGGGAGCGACGGGTGGTTCGCCTCGCCGATGGCGCGACGCTCCCCTACGAGACGCTGCTGATCGCCACCGGCGCGAGGGCGCGGACATGGCCGGGCGAGGGCGCGGACCTCGCCGGGATATTCACGATCCGCACGGTGGAGGACGCCCGCTCCCTGCGGAATGCCCTCGCGCAGCGTCCCGGTCGCGTCCTCGTCGTCGGTGCCGGATTGATCGGCTGCGAGGCGGCCTCATGCTGCCGAGACCTTGGCTTGGACGTCACCCTCGTCGACCCCAACCCGACGCCCCTCGCTCGCCTGCTCGGGACCGTCATCGGTGGCACGCTCGCCGGGCGGATGAGGGACGCCGGCGTCGACATCCGCATGAACACCAAGATTCACTCGTTCTCCGGCGAGAAGGGCGGGGTGCGCCGCGCTCACTTGCCGGGCGGCGCAACGATCGCGACGGACCTCGTCATCGTGGCCCTCGGCGCGACGCGCGAAACCGGATGGCTCGCCGCGGCGGGCCTCCGCGCCGATGCGGGCGGCCTGACCTGCGACGCAGCCTGCCGGGCGATGACCCTCGCGGGTGAGCTCGATCCCGCAATCTACGCGGCCGGCGACGTCGCGCGCTGGCCCAACCCCCTCACCGGCAATCGCCCGATGACGGTCGAGCACTGGGGAAACGCGGTGGACCAAGCCCGGCACGCGGCCGCCAACATGCTGGCCCGTCCCTCCGAACAGCCTCCGTACGGCCACCTGCCGGCCTTTTGGTCGAGCCAGTTCGGCCTCAACATCAAGCTCGTCGGCCTCACCGAGGGGGCGGACGCCCTGGCCGTCGTCCAGGGGGCGCGGGCCTCGCAGCGGTTCCTGGCGGTTTACGGCAGGGCCGGGCGCAGCGTCGCCGCCGTCTCCTTCGATCAGGCGCGCTGGCTACCCGCCTATGCCGAGGCCGTCGCCGCAGGGTCGGCCTTCCCGCCGATCCTCGGCGCCACCGACCAGCCGCGGATCGAGTGGCTGGAGCCTGGCTTCCCCGTCCCGCGGCGTTCCACCGACCAGGCCGCGCCGACCCTGGAGGCGGCCCCTGGGTGACGACACGCTGTTTGCGCAGGTCC
>BEIP01000389.1 GCA_002898955.1 bacterium HR39
CGGAGGGCTGAGCCAGCGGAGACGCGCGGTGCTGGGCGGCATCGTCGGGGACGCGGTGGGCTCGCGCTTCGAGGGCCGGCGCGGGCGCATCGAGACCAGGGACTTCGCGTTCTTCCACCCGCGCTGCCGCTTCACCGACGACACGGTGTGCACCTGCGCCGTGGCCCAGTGGCTGCTGGACGGCGGCGATCTGGCGGCGATCCTGCGCGCGTGGGTGCGCCGATATCCGGATCGCGGCTACGGCGGCCTGTTCCGCCGCTGGGCGGCCAATCCCTCCATGGGCCCCTACGGGAGCTGGGGCAACGGCGCGCCCATGCGGGTGGGGCCGGTGGGCTGGGCGGCGCGCGACGAGGCGGAGGTGCTGGAGCTCGCGCGCGCTTCGGCCGTGATCACCCACGACCACCCCGAAGCGGTGCGCGCGGCCCAGGCCCTGGCGTTCGCCGTCTTCCGCGCACGCCACGGGGCGGAGCCCGCGCGGATCCGCCGCGAGGTGGAAGAGCGTTTCGGCTACGACCTCTCGTTCACCGTCGAGGAGATCCGCCCGCACGACCGCTTCGACGTCTCGGCGAGGGGCAGCACGCCGCAGGCCATGGTGTGCGCGCTGGAGGCGGTCGACTTCGAGGACGCGGTGCGCAACGCCGTCTCGCTGGGCGGCGACAGCGACACGCTGGCCTGCATGGCCGGCTCGCTGGCCGAACCGCTGTTCGGCATTCCGGCGTGGATCGAGGAGGGCGTGCGCCCCTTCCTCACCGAAGAGATCCTCGAGCTGATGGCGCGCTTTCGCGCCCGCTTCGGCCGGCCGCCTCATTCAGTCTCCAGAAGGCCCGGGTCCGTGACGCTCTCTCAGGAGGTCGGGACGCCGAGCGGTCCCGAGCCCGTAAGCAGCATGAAAGCCTTCGTGATCGCCCTCCCGCTCCATCGCGTATCCGCAGGTGGGAATCGCGGCGGGGGGCCGCAAGGCGTGTCCGGTGTCGCGCCGGAGGTGTGCGTTGACAGGGGTCCGGAGGGCGCCTAGCTGAGGGCGGATCGTCCGCCCCTCCCGCACCGGAGGTCGTATCCGCACATGCTGGGCACCATCGCGAGGCGGATCTTCGGAACCGCCAACGACAGAATCATCAGGAAGCTGCGCAGGGAGGTCGAGAAAATCAACGCGCTCGAGCCGGAGGTGGAGAAGCTCACCGACGACGAGCTGCGGGCGCGCACGGAGATCTTCAAGCAGCGTCTCGCCGCCGGCGAGAGTCTCGACGACCTCCTGCCCGAGGCCTTCGCCACGGTGCGCGAGGCGGCCAAGCGCACGCTCGGCCAGCGCCACTTCGACGTGCAGCTCGTCGGCGGCATCGTGCTCCACCAGGGCAAGATCGCCGAGATGAAGACCGGCGAGGGCAAGACGCTGGTCGCCACCCTGCCCGCCTATCTCAACGCCCTGACCGGCCGCGGCGTGCACGTGGTCACGGTCAACGACTATCTGGCCAAGCGCGACGCCGAGTGGATGGGCCGGGTCTACCGCTTCCTCGGCCTGTCGGTGGGCTGCATCGTCTCCGGTCTGTCCGACGCCGAGCGGCGGACGGCGTACGCCTGCGACATCACCTACGGCACCAACAACGAGTTCGGCTTCGACTATCTGCGCGACAACATGCGCCTGCGCCTCGAGGACATGGTCCAGCGCGGGCACCATTATGCCATCGTCGACGAGGTGGACAGCATCCTCATCGACGAGGCGCGCACGCCGCTCATCATCTCCGGCCCGGCCGAGGACAGCTCCGAGCTCTACCTCAAGATCGACGAGCTGGTGCGCCGGCTGGAGCCCGAGGACCGGGAGAAGGACGAGAAGCAGCGGGCGGTGGTGCTGACCGAGCGCGGCGTCGAGCGCATGGAGGAGATGCTGCGCGCCGAGGGCCTGCTGCGCGGCAGCAGCCTCTACGACATCGAGAACGTCACGCTGGTCCACCACATCCAGCAGGCGCTGCGGGCGCACCACCTGTTCCGGCGCGACGTGGACTACATCGTCAAGGACGGCCGGGTGATCATCATCGACGAGTTCACCGGCCGCATGATGCCGGGCCGGCGCTACTCCGACGGTCTCCACCAGGCGCTGGAGGCCAAGGAACGGGTGCGGATCGAGCCGGAGAACCAGACGCTCGCCTCGATCACCTTCCAGAACTACTTCCGCATGTACGAGAAGCTGGCCGGCATGACCGGCACGGCGGCGACCGAGGCGGCGGAGTTCGAGGAGATCTACGGGCTGCAGGTGGTGGTGATCCCCACCCACAAGCCCATGATCCGCAAGGACGAGGACGACGAAGTCTACCGCACCGCGCGCGAGAAGTACGAGGCCATCGTGCGGGAGATCGAGGAGGCGTACCGCCGCGGCCAGCCGGTGCTGGTGGGCACCGTCTCCATCGAGAAGTCCGAGCTCCTCTCGAACAGGCTGAAGGAGCGTGGCATCCCGCACCAGGTGCTGAACGCCCGCTACCACGAGCAGGAGGCGCAGATCATCGCCCAGGCCGGCCGGCTCGGAGCG
>BEIP01000390.1 GCA_002898955.1 bacterium HR39
GAAGACGCGCCCGCCGTCCGGACCGAGCAGGGTGAAGTCCACCTGATCGCCCGTCTCGAACCAGTAGCCGCGCACCCACAGCACCAGCGCGGGTGCGGTGACGGGAAGCGGCGGGATGTGCGGTACGGCGAAGTCCCCCCGCTGCACGTCGGCGAAGGAGGGTGCGGCCGGTGCGACGCCCGCCGCCACCACCACCGGAAGGCGCGCGAGCCCGCGCGGATCGAAGCCGGCGAAGAGCTGCGGCAGCCCCTCGAGTGGATCGACGATGCTTCCCTCGCGCTCGAGCTGCAGGTGGAGGTGCGGAAAGCCGGTGAGACCCGAAAGGCCGACGAGCCCCACGGGTGTGCCCGCCCGCACCGGATCGCCCGGCCGCACGGCGACGCTGCCGCGGCGCAGGTGGCACAGCTGCGAGACCAGGCCGTTTTCGTGGCGGATGCGCACGCCGTTGCCGCACTCGCGCCCCTTCACCGCCTCGCGCCCGCGCTCGTCCACCGGTACGTCGGGTTCGCCGTCGCGCACCGCCACCACCGTTCCGGGCAGCGGGGCGCGCACCGCCACGCCGGCGATCATGGCGGAGAGGTCGCGGATGGCGATGTCGATCCCCTCGTGACCGTCCTCGCTGCGCACGGCGCCCGAGAGATCGCGCACGCCGGGACCGGGATCGCGGTCCACCAGCCGCACGATCCAGCAGTCCCCGCCCAGCCGGCAGTCGAGGGGGAAGACGGGCTCCGGCGCCGCCGCACGGACGGCGAGCGGCAGCGTGCACAGCAGCAGGGGAAGGATGCGCGCGATCACGGCCGATCCTCCCTCGCGCCCTCCGCCGAGGCTAGCCGGAGGGAGGGCGGCGCGCAAACGGACCTCCCGCGCGGCGGGTCTCAGGCGCGCGGATCGCGCAGGCCGACCAGCAGGGTGCGCAGCAGGATCTCGAGGTCCCACAGGAAGGTCCAGTTCTCGATGTACTCGAGATCGAGCCGCACGCGGCGCTCCATGTCGGCGAGGGTGCGGATTTCGCCGCGCGCGCCGTTGACCTGGGCCCAGCCGGTGATGCCGGGCTTGACCCGAAGCCGCGCCATGTAGTCGCCCAGAAGCCGCGCGTAGTGCTCGTCGTGGGCCACCGCGTGGGGACGCGGGCCCACCAGCGACATCTCGCCGCGCAGCACGTTGAGAAGCTGCGGCAGCTCGTCGAGCGACCAGCGGCGCAGGAACCGCCCGATGCGGGTGATGTCCGGATCGGCGGCCGCGGCGTGGCGCAGTTTCGGGCCGGTGCCGTCGTCGCAGGCCTCGATACGGAAGGTGCGGAACTTGAGGACGTGGAAGGGCCGGCCGTCGAAGCCCCAGCGCTTCTGGCGGTGGAACACGGGTCCCGGCGAGTCGAGCCGCACGGCGAGCGCCACGAGGGCGAACAGGGGTGCGGTGAAGGCGAGGAGCAGCGCGGCGGCGGTGCGGTCGAACAGGTCCTTGGCGATGCGGCCCGGCCCGGAGAGGGGCTGGCGGGCGAGGTCGACCACGGCGAGGCCGTGGAAGGGTTCGAGCGGCCGCCCCTCATACCATGCGGGGCCGGGGTCGGGCACGAAGCCGACGGACACCGGCAGGCGGCGCAGGCGGCGGGCCCAGGCCTCGATGCGCAGGCGCGCTCCGGCCGGCAGGGCGATCAGCACCCGGTCCACCGCGCCGGCGCGCACCAGCCGCTCGAGGTCCCCGAGATCGCGCACCGCAAGGCCCTCGATCGCGGGCGGCACCCGATCGCGCCGCTCGTCGAAGATGCCGACGAGCCGCACATCCGGCAGCTCCCGCAGCCGTGCCAGAAGCCGCCTCCCGTGCTCGCCGGCGCCCAGCACGGCGATGCGGACGGCCGGCAGATGGCGGGCGCGGATCACCGCACCCAGCCGCCCGGCCAGGCACTCCGCGGCCGGCAGCGCCACCGCCCCGGCGGCGAGCAGGGCGAGCGGAGCCGTCCAGCCGCCGGTCGCGAGCCCCGCCAGGGTGGCGAGCAGGTGGACGATGGCCACCGTGAGCAGCCACAGGAAGAGCCGGCGCGGCCAGTGCGGACGTCCGGCCGGCACCGCGGCGAAGGTCCGGGCGAGGGAGCGGTGCACGGCCCACAGCGCGACGGCGACGACGGCCGCGGGACCCGGTGCCGGCGCGCCGGCCACCGCCACCATCGCCCCGACGGCGAGGGCGCAGGCGAGCAGGCCTGCGAGCGGCACCACGGCGTCGGCGACGGGCCCCGCCCACCGGGATTCCCGCATCGATGCCGCCACCGGCCCCGCCGACGGTGCGGGGATCTCCTCGCCGCTCACGCCTTCGGCTCCCTCTCGGCGCGAGAATTCTACCCTGGGTTGATCATCCTGCAAGCATCCGGGCATGTGTGGCCGGGTGGCGCTTGTCCCGCGTCGGCACACCGTGATCCTCGCCCGCAGGATGACGGCCGCGCCGGGGCGGCCGGCCCACGAGCGGCGGGAGGAAGGCCCCTTGATCCTGCCCCCCGATCCCCACGCACCCGCGGCGCTGTTCACG
>BEIP01000391.1 GCA_002898955.1 bacterium HR39
GAGCTGGCGGTTGGCCCGCTCCGCCGCCTTCTGCACCGCCGCCTTCACTTCGGGATGCTCCACCAGCGCCTCGGGATCGTGCGGCAGGCCGCGGGTACGCGCCAGCGCGGCGAGGAACTCCGGATCGGGGACGATCAGCGCCACCAGATACGGCCGCCGGTCGCCGAAGACGACGGCCTGGGCGATCTCGGGTTCGAGGCAGAGGATGCCCTCCACCTTCTGGGGCGCGATGTTGTCGCCGCCGGAATTGACGATGATGTCCTTCTTGCGGTCGGTGATGCGCAGATATCCGTCCGGATCCAGCACGCCCACATCACCCGTGTGCAGCCAGCCGCCCTCCAGCGCCTCGGCGGTGGCGACCGGATCCCTGAAATAGCCCTTCATGACGTTGGGGCCGCGCACGAGGATCTCGCCGTCCCCGGCGATCCGCACCTCCACCCCCTCGAGCGGCGGCCCCACCGTCTCGATGCGGCAGGCACCGGGCGGATTGCAGGAGATCACCGGCGAGGCCTCGGTCATGCCGTAGCCCTGCAGCACCGGCAGGCCCAGGGCCACGAAGAACACGCCCACCTCGTAGGGGAGCGGTGCGCCGCCCGAGACCATGGCCTTGAGCCGCCCGCCGAAGCGCTCGGCCACCCTGCGGCGCACCAGCCGGTCGAGCAGCCGGTCCTCGATGCGCTCGACCGGCGAGAGCGGCCGCTTCTCGTAGCGTCTGCGGCCCAGCTCCACCGCCCGGAAGAACAGCCGTGCCCGCAGGCCGCCGCGGCGTTCCATCTCGCGCCGGATGCGCTGGTGCAGGAGTTCGAACAGGCGCGGCACGCAGGTGACGATGGTGGGCCGCGCCTCGACGAAGTTGCGCGCGAGCTGCTCCATGCCCTCGGCGTAGTGGATGCGCGCGCCGATGGCGATGGGGAAGTGCAGCCCCGCGGTGTGCTCGTAGGCGTGGGAGAGCGGCAGGAAGGAGAGGAAGACCTCGTCGCCGAGCCCGGCCCGCTCCAGCAGGCGGATGGCACCGCCGACGTTGGCGAGGATGTTGCCGTGGCTGAGCATCACTCCCTTGGGCCGGCCGCTGGTGCCCGAGGTGTAGATGAAGCAGGCGAGATCGTCCGGCCCGGCCCGCTCCGTGAAGTCCACCTCCGGCGCCGCCTCCCCCTCGGCCAGCGCCTCCTCCCAGCCCACCTGGCGCACGTGGCCCGGCGCCTCGTGGTCGCAGCGGTCCATGCACACCACCACGCCCACCCCGCGCACCTCCTCGAGGGCCGCGTGCAGGCGGGCGAGGAGCTGGGGCGTGGACACGACCGCCGCCTTCGCCTCGCTGTGCTCCAGCAGATAGGCGAGATCGGCCGGCCGGTGGGTGGTGTAGGCGGGCACCGTCACGGCCCCGGCGCGCATGATGGCGAGATCGGCGATGCCCCACTCGGGGCGGTTCTCCGAGAGCAGCAGCACCCGCTCTCCGGGCGCGACCCCCGCCGCGGCGAGAAAGCGCGCAAGGAGCGCCGTCTGGCGGTCCACCTCCGCATAGGACCAGGCGCGCCACGCGTCTTCGCACTTCGCCAGGAACAGCGGGGCGTCGCCGCGCCGCTCACGCGCGCGTGCGAAGGACTGCAGCAGGTTGGATCCGAGGTCGGGAAGCCCCATCATCCCCTCGCCGACCGATGCGGCCGCGTCCGTGCGGCGGCCGCCTGATAGCGGACCCGCGTGAAGAGGAGAAGTCGCGATGAGCGTGGTGTCGTGGGCCACCGGCAGCGGTGCCGCCGTGGTGATGGAGGCGGCCGAGGCGCTGCCGGTGTGGGACCTCTCCGATCTCTACGCCGGTCCGGAGGACCCGGCCATCGAGGCGGACTTCGCCCGCGCCGAGGCCCGTGCGGCGGAGCTGGCGGAGCGCGCCCGCGGACGCGTGGCGGAGCTTGCCGCCGACGGGCTCGCGGAACTGGTGCGCGGCTACGAGGAGGTGCTGGAGACGCTGGGGCGCATCCGCTCCTTCGCCCAGCTGCGCTTTTCCGTCGCCCGCAACGATCCCGCCGTCGCCCGCTTCTTCCAGCGGGTGCGCGAGCGGGCCACGGCGATCGACAACCGTCTGCTGTTCGTCTCCCTCGAGCTCGCCCGCATGGACGACGCCGTCCTGGAGGCGCGGCTCGCCGGATCGGCGGATCTCGCCCGCTACCGCCCCTGGCTGCGGCGGCTTCGCGCCTTCCGCCCGCACATGCTCTCCGACGAGAGCGAGGAGATCCTGCGCGAGAAGGACCTGGTGGCACGCGGCGCCTGGGTGCGGCTGTTCGACGAGACCACCGCGGGCCTGCGCTTTCCCGTGGACGGCCGCGAGCTCACCGCCGTCGAGGCCTTCGACCTGCTGCAGGATCCCGACCGCGAGGTGCGGCAAAGGGCGGCCGCGGCCATTTCGCGGGTGCTGGAGGGGCACCTCGACACCTTCGTGCGGGTGACCAACACGCTGGCCAAGGACAAGGAGATCGAGGACCGCTGGCGGAAGTTCCCGCGGCCGATATCCAGCCGCAATC
>BEIP01000392.1 GCA_002898955.1 bacterium HR39
CAGAGTTCCCCCACCAGCGCGCGTACCCGCTCGAGGCCCGCGGCGTCGGTCTGCAGGGCGATGTGCGAGATGGTGACGGGCACCTGGATCCGCGGCGCCGGCCGGCTGTGCAGCTCCCCTGCCACCCGTTCGAAGTCCGGGTGAGGGGAGAGCGGCGGCGGCTGCAGGATGCGCGGCTCCGGCGTCACGGGCGGGTCTCCGCGAAGGCGCGGACCACGGACAGCGCGAACAGCGCGGCCGTCTCCGCACGCAGGATGGTGGGGCCGAGGGAGACCGGGACAACCTCCGGCATCTCCCGCAGTCGCGCGCGTTCCTCTTCGGAAAATCCGCCCTCGGGACCGACCAGCAGGTCCACGGCCTCGGTGCCGAGCCGCCCGAGCGCGGCGAGCAGTGGAGAGGCGTCGCCCCGCTCGTCGGCGAACAGCAGCGGCCGCTCCGCCGGACGCTGCGCCAGCGCCTCGAACAGCGGACGCGGCTCGGCGAGATCGGGCACGTCCAGCCGGCCGCACTGCTCCGCCGCCTCCACCGCGATCAGCCGCAGCCGCTCCGGACGGCGCGGTTCCACCACCGTGTGGCGGGTGACCACCGGGACGAGCCGCCGCACGCCGAGCTCGGTGGCCTTTTCGATCAGCCATTCGAGGCGCTGGCGGCGGATCGGCGCGAACCACAGATCGGGGCCACGCGCCGGCTGCGGCGGGCGGATCCGCCCGAGGAGGGCGAGCTCGACGCCGCGGCGGTCGAGCGCACGGATCTCGGCCTCGAATTCGCCGGCGGCACTTCCGAACACCCGCACCCGCGCACCGGGCCCGAGGCGCAGCACGGTGCCGAGATGGTGGGCCTCGCGCGGGCCCAGCCGGACCGTCGCGGCACCTTCGCGCAGATCCTCGACGAACAGGCGGGGGCTTCGCATCATCGTTCCCGGATCGCCCCGGGCGGTTTGGAGGGGTCGACGTGCGCGATCAAGACGCGGCGAGGCTGCTGCCGGACCAGCAGCTCGGCTGGGTGGCGCGGCTGCCCGCCGGGCTGCGCGACTACGCCCTGCTGGCCCGCTGGGACCGGCCCATCGGCACCTGGCTTCTGCTCCTGCCCTGCTGGTGGGGCGTGCTGCTGCCGGCGGGTGCGGACGTGTGGACGCGGGCGTGGTACGGCCTGCTCTTCGCGATCGGTGCCGTCGCCATGCGCGGAGCGGGCTGCACCGTCAACGACCTGGCGGACCGCGACCTCGACCGGCGGGTGGAGCGGACCCGCAACCGGCCACTCGCCGCCGGCCGCGTGCGCCCGTGGCAGGCGGTGACCTTCTTCCTCGCCCAGTCGGCGGTGGGGCTGCTGGTGCTGGCGCTGCTGCCGGTCGAGGCGGCGCTCGTGGCGCTCGCCAGCATCCCGCTCGTGCTCCTCTATCCCTTCGCCAAGCGCGTCACGTACTGGCCGCAGGCGGTGCTGGGTCTCGCCTTCAACTGGGGCGCGCTGGTGGGATATGCGGCCATCACCCGCACGCTCGATCTGCCGGCGCTGCTGCTCTACGCGGCGGGCGTGTTCTGGACGCTGGGCTACGACACCGTCTACGCCCATCAGGATCGGGCGGACGACGCCAAGGTCGGCGTGAAGTCCACCGCACTGCTGTTCGGCGCAAAGAGCCGCATCTGGATCGCCGGCTTCTACGCGGCGATGCTGGTGCTGCTGCTGGCGGCCGGCGTCAGCGCGGGACTCGGCTGGCCGTACGTGCTCGCACTCGCCCTGCCGGCGGCCATGCTGGCCTGGCAGGTCCACGACGTGGACTTCGACGATCCCGCTTCCTGCCTGCGCCACTTCCGCTTTCACCGCGACGTGGGGCTCGGCGTGTGCGCGGCGCTGGCGCTGGGGCGGCTGTGGGCCGGCTGAAGGGCGGGGCGCCTCAGGTGCCGGTCTGCAGGAAGCGCCAGTCGGCCTCCTCGAGCACCAGGGCGGTCAGGCGGTTGGTGATGTAGGCGCCGGTGTCGACGCCGATGCGGTTGCGGCGCACCACCGGCTGCTCCTGCACCGTGTGGCCGTGCACGATCACCTTCCCCGGATCACCGCGCCAGCTCAGGAAGGGCTCCCGGATCCACAGCAGATCGCGCGGATCCTGCTCCTCCAGCGGCACGCCGGGGCGGATGCCGGCGTGGCAGAAGAAGTAGTCGCCCAGCACGAACGCATCCTCCAGCCGGTCGAGGAAGGCGAGGTGCGCGGGCGGCATCCGCTCGGCGAGCCGGCGGCGCAGTTCCGGGAAGCGCTCCTCGGGCGAGAGGTCGGCAAGCGGCGGCACGCCGTAGCTCGCCAGAGTCTCCCGGCCGCCGAACTCGAGCCAGCTCTCGCCCACGTCCGCGCCGGCGAGGAAGAGGCGCATCCACAGGTCGTGGTTGCCGCGCAGGAACACCCGCGGCAGGTCGGCGAGCCGGCTGTGGTGCAGCAGGTGATCGATCACCTGGCGGCTCTGCAGCCCCCGGTCGACATAGTCGCCGAGATGGACCACCAGCGGGTCCACGAGGCGCCCGCCGGCG
>BEIP01000393.1 GCA_002898955.1 bacterium HR39
CCCAGTCGCGGTGGTAGAGTTGGCCGATGCGATCGCACGGCAAGGGCGGCGTGCGCCCGCTCGGCCGGCAGGCCAGCTCGCCGGTGAGCGCCGCGAGCAGGGCGACGGGGCGGGGCAGGGCGAGGATGCGCACGCGCCGTCCCAGCACCGCCGCGGCCACCTCCGCCACCTCGTCCCAGCCCCAGCCGCCCGGGCGGCCGTCGTCCGGCTCCAGCACCAGCCCGTCCACGTCGGGAGCGTGGACGAGCTCGCCCAGCAGCTCGGCGAGATCGCGCACGTACAGCAGCGAGAAGCGGGCGCGGCGGCTTCCCGGCAGCACCAGCAGTCCGCGGTGCAGCCCGCGGAACAGCTCCAGCGTGGCGCGATCACCGGGGCCGTAGACGGCGGGCGGGCGCACCGTCACCAGCTCGTAGCGGCCCGCCACCGCCAGCACCCGCGCTTCGGCCTCCGCCTTGCTCGCCGCGTAGGCCGAGAGGTGGGGTTCGCGCGCGGCGAGGGAGGAAACGAAGACGAGCCGCCGCACGCCGCCATGGGCGGCGGCGATGGCCACCCGTTCGCTGCCCCCGGCGTTGATGCGCATGAAGGTGGCGCGATCCGGCGCGTCGATGGCGCCGGCGAGGTGGACGAGCACCTGCGCCCCCGCGGCGAGGCGGGCGAGCGCCCCCTCGTCGTGCAGATCGCCGGTGATCTGCTCGACGCCCTGCCGGGCGAGGGCGTCGTCGGGCCGGCGCACCAGCGCGCGCAGGCGGTGCCGCCCGGAGAGCGCGGCCACGACGTGCCGGCCGATGAAGCCGGTGGCGCCGGTCAGCGCGATCAGGGCCATGCGCGGCGATCAGACGGGTTCGGGCACCGGACGGACGCCACGGTCGTCGGGGGCGGGGACGGCGGCGTCGACGTCGACGAGCTCGCCCCGCCGCCACATCTCCCGGGCCGTCGCCCGCGAGAGCTTGCCGGAGGTGGTGTAGGGCAGGGTGCGGGGCGGCACCAGCACCACCTCGCAGTCGATGCCGGCGGTGCGGGCCACCACGCCCTGCACCTCGCGCCGCAGCCGGGCCCGCTCCCGCGGATCCGCGAGCCGGCATTCCACCGCCACGATCACCCGCTCGATGCCGCCCTCGCCGTCATCCACCGAGAAGGCTGCCACGTCGCCGGCGCGCACGCCGGGCAGCCGCTCCACCGCCCACTCGAGGTCCTGCGGCCAGATGTTGCGGCCGGCGACGATGATCAGGTCCTTGCTGCGGCCGGTGATCACGAGCTCCCCGTCGACCAGATAGCCGAGATCGCCGGTATCCAGCCAACCGGCGGGATCCAGCGCGCGGGCGCTGGCGCCGGGGTCGCGGAAGTAGCCGCGCATGACGCTCGGGCCCTTCACGAACACCCGTCCGACGCGCCGTTCGGGAAGGCGCCGGCCGTGGTCGTCGCGGATCTCCACGGCATAGCCGGGAAGCGGACGGCCGCAGCGCACCAAGTCGCGCACCGGCACCGCATCGCCGGGCCCGGCCGGCGCGGCGATGCCGAAGCACTCGAACAGCGCGTCGCGGCGCACGAGGTCGGTACGCACGCCCTCCCCCAGCGGCGCGAAGGCGACGGCCAGCGTCGCCTCGGCGAGGCCGTAGGAGGGAACGAAGGCGCGCGGATCGAAGCCGCAGACCCGGAAGGTCTCGGCGAAGCGCTTCAGCACGGCGGCGCGGATCATCTCGCCGCCGATGCCGGCCACCCGCCAGGCGGAGAGGTCGAAGCGCCCGAGGTCCTCGCGCCCCGCGGCCCGGCGCGCCGCCAGCTCGTAGCCGAAGGTCGGAGCGTAGGAGATGGTGGCGCGGTACCGTTGCAGCAGTTCGATCCACAGCAGCGGCCGGCGCGCGAAGGCGGCCGTGGGCAGGTAGTCCACGGGGATCTGGGCCATCACCGGGGTGAGGCAGCAGCCCACGAGCCCCATGTCGTGGTAGAGCGGCAGCCAGGAGACGCAGCGGTCCCCGGGCCGCAGGGCGAGGCCGTCGCGGGCGATGGCGAGCGCATTGGCCACCAGCGCCCGCTGGGTCACCAGCACGCCCTTGGGCCGGCCGGTGCTGCCGGAGCTGTACTGGATGTAGCAGGGTTCGTCGGGACCGAAGGGGCGCCCGCCGGCGGCGGGAGCCTGCGCTGCGAATTCCGCGACGGTCGCCACCTCCCGCACGCCCGTGCCGCGCGCCGCCTCGCTCAGCAGCGGCAGGAAGTCGGACGAGCCCGCGAGCAGACGGGCATCCGCCGCCGAGACCAGCCCCCGCAGGCGCTCCACCCAGGCCTCGCCGCCGCCGATGCCAATGGGCAGCGGCAGCGGCACCGGCACGAGCCCGGCGTACTGGCAGGCGAAGAAGGCGGTGACGAAGTCCGGGGAGGTCTCGGCCAGGAGCGCCACCCGCGCGCCGCGCTCGCCGCCGGCGGCGGCGAACAGCCGCGGAGCCAGATCGCGGGCGCGTTCGGCGAGCTCGCCGTAGGGGAGCACCGCCTCCAGCCGGCCGCGGCCGCCGTGGAAGT
>BEIP01000394.1 GCA_002898955.1 bacterium HR39
GGCGGAGAACGCCCGAATGGAGGATGCGGGTGCGGATCTCGCCCTCCCCGCTGCGCTCGTGGTGGATGACGAAGCGCTTTTCGGGCTCCACCACGAGGTAGTGGCGGATCGAGGGGACGCGGAAGTAGCCCTCGAGCTTCAGCCCGCTGTCCACCGCGCGGCTTCCCGGCGAGATCACCTCGACCACCACCAGCGGATCGGGGGCCTCCAGGGCGTCGGGCGGCAGCGGCTCGCCGCAGCGCACCAGCGCATCGGGCTCGAAGGCGGTGTGCGCGTCGATCCGCACCGTCATGCCGTCGGGAAACACCTCACAGGGCAGGCCGGCACGTTCGACGGCCTCGCTGAGGCGACGATAAACAAGTCCCTTGATGCGCGCGTGGCCGGCCCGCTCGGGCGCCATGGCCACCACCCGCCCGTCCACCAGCTCGTAGCGGCCCGGGCGGTCCTCCGCCCAGCGCAGGAACTCGTCCACGGTGCGCGGCCGCTTTTCGGCCGGCTCGGCCATGAGTGCGTTCCCTTCCGCCACGCATCTCCATCTGGCCCGCCGGGCCGGGACCGTCCAGCCGCTTGTCCACCGCTGCGCGCGGTGGCATGCGTGACCGCGCGGGTTCGGGGAGGCGCACCATGGCGGAGCGGCGACAGGGGAACGGTGCGGACGGTCGGGCCGCCGCACGGGCCGCGGTGGACCTCTCGCGGGCGCTCGCACCGCTCGCGGCGGAGCTGCCGATGGAGGCGGTGCCCGGCGACCACGCGCGGGCACTCTCCGATCTCGCCGCCGCCGAAGTCCCGCCTCCGGGCGAACCGCCCGCCGCGCCGCCGCCGGCCGAGGGGCTGCTCGCGTGCGATCTCACCGAGGCGGCGCGCAGGCTGCGCGAGGGCGAGGTGCGGGCGGTGGAGCTGGCGGAGGCGGCGCTGGATGCGCTGGAGACCACCGGCCGCGAGCTGGGGGCGGTGGCACGGCTCCGGCGCGAGCAGGCCTTGGCCCGTGCCGACGAACTGGACCGCATGCGGGCGGCGGGGCACGTCGCCGGTCCGCTGCACGGCGTGCCCCTCGCCCACAAGGACATGTTCGACCGCGCCGGGGAGGTGGCGGAATTCGGCTCGCCGCGGCTGTTCGGCGGACGGCGCGGCGGGCGCACCGCCCAGGCCCTCGCCCGCCTCGATGCGGCGGGCGCGCTCGATCTCGGGCGGCTTTCCATGGTGGAGATCGCGCTCGGTGTCACCGGTCACAACCTCCACACCGGCACGCCGAAGAACCCGTGGGATCCGGCGCGGGTCACGGGCGGCTCCTCCAGCGGTTCGGCCGCGGCGGTGGCGGCGCGCTGCGTCTTCGCGGCGCTGGGCTCGGACACCGGCGGCTCGATCCGCATCCCCGCCGCCTTCTGCAATCTGGTCGGCCTGAAGCCGACCTTCGGGCTGGTGGGCCGCTCCGGCGCCATGCCGCTCTCCTGGTCGCTCGACCACGTGGGCCCGCTGTGCCGCAGCGTGCGCGATGCGGCCCTGCTGCTGGAGGTGCTGGCCGGGCCCGATCCCGACGATCCCGGCAGCATCGACCGGCGGCTGCCGCCCGCCACCCGCCATCTGCGCACCGATCTGCGGGGTGTGCGCATCCTCGCCGTGGCGGACGTGCCCGGAGCGCGGGTGCAGGGGCGGGTGCTGGCCCGCTACGAGGAAGCGCTTTCGGTGCTGCGCGAGCTCGGCGCCGCGGTGGAAAGCGGGGTGCTGCCGGAGGCGGATGCGCTGCAGGCCGGCCGGCGCGCGCTGCTGCTGGCCGAAGCCGCCACCATCCATCGCGCCGCGCTGGAGGAGCGGCGGGATGCCTTCTCGCCCCACACCCTGGCCCGCCTGCTGCCGGGGCTCGTTTTGGACGGCACCACCTACGGCACGGCGCTGCGGGCGCGGGCCATGCTGCTGCGGCGCTTCTGCCGGGAGGTCTTCGGCCGCTTCGATCTCGTGGTGACGCCGACGGTGCCGGTGCCGGCACCGCCCGCTCACGTGGGGGAGGGGCACGTGGGTGCGGCCTTCGTGCGCCTGTCGAACCGCATCGGCGCCCTGGTGGGGCCGTTCAACTATCTGGGGCTGCCGGCGGTCAGCGTGCCCATGGGCTTCGTGGGCCGGGCGCCGGTGGGACTGCAGATGGTGGGCCCGCCCTTCGCCGACGTGGCGGTGCTCGGCGCCGCCCACGCCTTCGAGCGCGCCACCGGCCACGGCGGTCTCGCTCCCCCCGTGCGCGCCGCCTGAAGCCCATGGCCCCGCGCCTTTCGCCCGAGCTGCAGGGGGTGGCGCTCACCGTCTTCGCCACCTGCCTGTTCGGCCTGATGGACGGCCTGAGCAAGCTCCTGCTCCTGGAGTACCCCCTGCCGCTCATTGTGTGGCTGCGCCACCTGCTGGCCGCCCCGCTGGTGTTCGCCATGCTGCGGATCGTCTACGGCCGCATGCCCGATCTGCGCTCGCGCCGGCCGGGGCTGCAGTTCGTGCGCTCGGCGCTCCTGGTGCTGCAGATCGCCATC
>BEIP01000395.1 GCA_002898955.1 bacterium HR39
CCGCGAACCGGCGCCTTCGCCTTCACCCTCGCCGGCCCCGCGCGTCCGCCCGATCCCGTCCTGCTCCGCCGCCTCGGCGGTACGCCCGCACCGGGCACCGTGATCGAGGTCTCGCCGGCTCGCGAAGCGGTGGCCGAGCGGCTGGGCGGGCTGCTGGCGGCGGTGGGCGGGCTGCTGCTCGTGTTCGACTACGGCGACGTGGCCCCCGTCTTCGGCGACAGCCTGCAGGCGGTGATGCGGCATCGCAAAGTGGATCCGCTGGCCCATCCCGGCGAGGCGGACCTCTCCTCGCACGTGGACTTCGGGGCACTGGCGCGGCGGCTCGCGGGGGCCGGTGCGCGCGTCTTCGGACCGCTCGCGCAGGGCGCGTGGCTTTTGCGCACGGGTGCGGAAGTGCGCCTTGCGCGGCTCGTGGAGGCGGCGCCGCAGCGGCGGACGGAGCTGGAAGCGGGGCTGCGGCGGCTGGTCGATCCCGACCGGATGGGCGAGCTGTTCCGGGTGCTGGCGGCCTGCGGTCCCGACGATCCGCTGCCGCCGGGATTCGCGGAGGACGAGCGGTGGTCCGGCCCGTGATCTCCGGGCTCCTGCGCGCGGCCGGGCTCTGCCACGGCTTCTTCACCCGCGAGGGCGGGGTGAGCGAGGGGCCGTATGCCAGCCTCAACGTCGGCCTGCGCTCGGGCGACGATCCGCAGCGGGTGCGCGAGAACCGCGCGCGCATCGCCCGCGCGCTCGACGTCGCCCCCGAACGCCTCGTCACCGCCCGGCAGGTGCACGGCACGGAGGTGGTCCTGGTCGAGGACCCCTTCCCGCCGGAGGAGGCGCCGGAAGCCGACGCGCTGGTGGTGGAACGGCCCGGCCTCGCCATCGGCGTCACCACCGCCGACTGTGCGCCGGTGCTGCTGTTCGATCCCTTCGGCCTGCGCGCGGCGGCGGTGCACGCCGGCTGGTGCGGGCTCGCCGCCGGCATCCTGGAGCGCACGGTCGGGTTCCTGCGAGAGCGCGGCACCCGTCCGCACGAGCTGCGCGCGGCGGTGGGCCCGTGCATCGGGGCACGGTCGTACGAAGTGGGCGGGGACGTCCACGAAGCCTTCCTCGCCGTCGATCCGGCGCATGCCGCCGACTTCCGTCCGCTGGGGCAGGGCCGCTTCCTGTTCGATCTGGCCGGTGCCGCCCGCCGTCGGCTGCTGGCGGCGGGGCTGGAGCCGCGGCGGGTGGAGGTGCTCGGGCTCGACACCTTCGCCCGCGAGGAGCTGTTCTTCAGCTACCGCCGCACCCGCCTTCGCGGCGAAGCGCGCTTCGGCCTGCAGCTCTCGGCGCTGGTGCTGAGGGCGCCGGAGGTCTGAGCCCGCCTCCCCTATTCCGCCACCTGCAGCAGCAGGCCGCGGCGGCGGGCGCTCTCCAGCAGCAGGGCGAACACGCCGCCCGCCACGAGGAGCCAGAACAGATCGAGCGCGAAGGCGGCGAGCAGATGGTCCGCCGCGAAGCGCCCCTCCAGCACCAGGGCCCGCATGCCCTCGAAGACGTGCGCGGGCGGCAGGGCGAGGCCGATCCACCGCAGCGGCTCCGGCAGCACCGAGAGGGGGTAGAAGACGGCGCAGACCGGCTGCAGCAGGAAGACCAGCGCCCACACGAGGCTCTCGGCCCCGAGGCCCAAGCGCAGCACCAGCGCCGAGGAGGCGAGCCCGAGCGCCCAGCCGAAGATCAGATTGCCGGAGAAGAACAGCACGAGCGCCGGCCCCAGCGCGGCGGCGATGGAAAAGCCGTGGATGGGGACGGCCAGCAGCGCCGCACCGCCCACGCCGATCAACGTGCGCACCAGACTCATGGCGAAGAGCGAGAGCACGAGCTCGAAGGGCCGCAGCGGGCTCACGAAGAGATGGCCGAGGTTGCGCGCCCACAGTTCCTCGAGGAAGGAGAGTGCCACCCCGAGCTGGCTGCGGAAGAAGGTGTCCCACAGCAGCACCGCCGAGAGGAACAGCGCCGTGGCATGGGCCATCGCCGAGCCGCCGGCGCGGGCGAGCCACAGGGTGATGAAGCCCCACAGCGTGATCTGCACCGTGGGCCAGTAGACCAGCTCCAGGACCCGCGGCCAGCTGCTGGTGAGCAGGTACCAGTGGCGGCGGAACATCGCCCCGATGCGCCGCAGCGACGTCCGCACGCCCGAAGCCTCACTCCGCCGCACGTGCCGTCCTCCCGCCGCGCACCAGCCGCAGGAACACCTCCTCCAGGTCCGCCGCCCCGTGGCGGCGTATCAGCCGCGCCGGCGCGCCCCTCTCGACGATGCGTCCGGCGTCCATGATCAGCACCTCCTCGCACAGCCGTTCGACCTCGCGCATGTTGTGGGAGGCCATGAACACGGTGGCGCCGGTGCGCCGCGCCCAGGCGGCGAGATGGGTGCGCACCCGGTCGGCGGTGTCGGGATCGAGGGAGGCGGTGGGCTCGTCGAGCACCAGCAGGTCCGGATCGTTGACCAGCGCCTTGGCCAGCGCGAGGCGGGTCTTC
>BEIP01000396.1 GCA_002898955.1 bacterium HR39
CGAAGCCGGCCAGCACCGACACCAGGCCCTCGGGGAAGCGGGGTGCGCGGGCCAGCAGCACGTGGGGGCCGTCGTGCACCAGCACGATCACGGCCGGATCCACCCGCGGGTGCCACTCGAGCCCGCACGACGGGCAGCGGCGCACGAAGCCGCCCTCGCCGGTCTCCGTGCGCGAACCGCAGCGGCCGCAGAAGCGGCTGCGGGCATGCCAGTGGAGGAGTGCACGGGCGAGCGCGGCCACGCCGGCTTCCGGCGCGGGCAGCAGGCTTCCGACGGTGCGCAGCTCCACCCACGCCGCATCCGGCGGGGTGAACCCCGCGGAAGCCGCGGCGGCGAAGACGGGGCGGCCTTCGAGAAAGCCGAGGAACAGCGGCGGTGCGTCGCCGTCCGCGCGCCAGTGCGTGGCCGGGAGGAAGGCGAGACGCGGCCCGTCCCGGCCCCGCACCGGCACCGCGAGCTCACCTAGCGGCAGCAGCCGCGCGTCGGTCCGGCGCAGGAGACGCCCGAGGGTCTCGGGGTCGCCCCGCAGCTGCGCGGCGCGCTCCAGCCCGACCGTCTCGTAGACGTGTGCCATCCGCCCTGCCGCCCCGGATGTGCGCGGCCCCAGCATGGCGCCGGAACCGTGCGCCCGGCAAGCCGACGGCCGCATCGCGCCCCGCAGCCGCGAGGACGGCATCCCGGCCGCCATCTCGCCGCGGACCGCGATCCCGCCATGCGGGCCTGCCCGCTGCGCCCGGATATCGGGCGAGGGGATGCGGTTTCCCGCGCCGGCGCCGGGCACGCGCGCCCCCACTCTTTGCCGACCGCCCCGGCCCGCGGGGCGACCGGAGGGACCCGGCCGGCACCCGGGCACCAAAGGTGCCGTCGCGTGCGGCAGGTTCGGACACTTTCCGTCGCTCCCGGTCCGCAGGGCTGCGGGCTTCCGGCCGTCTCCGCCCCCGCTCTCGCCCTCTCCCGCGACCCGCACCGGCAGTCACAGCGTTCCAACGGCGCCACCGGTCCTGCCGAACCCGGGCCCGCACGGCTCACGCCGTGACCTCCACGTCCTCCTTGGCCCGTCCGGCGGCGCGGAATGCCGCCGCCTCCAGCTCTTCCGCGTCCTGTTCGAGCTCGCGCGCGAGGGCCAGCAGGCCGGGGCGTTCCGCCGTCCCGTCGCCGAGGAGCGCCGCGAGGTCCTCGCTGCCGGTGGCGATGGCCCGCACCCGCTGCGAGATCTCGGCGGCCGCCGCCGACTTCTCTTCGACCGCGGCGGCGATGGCCGCAGCCGCCTCGCTCGCCGTGCGCGCGCCCGAATCGAGCGTCGCGGCGACCCGCTCGACCTGGGCGAGGGCCTTCCGCATGGCCGTGATCCGCTCGTCGATCCCCGTCGTGGCCTCGGCGGTGCGCCGGGCGAGCGCCTTGACCTCGCCGGCCACCACGGCGAAGCCCCGGCCCGCTTCACCGACCCGGGCCGCCTCGATGGCCGCGTTGAGGGCGAGGATGCGGGTCTTTTCCGCCACCTCGCGCACGGTCTCGACGATGCCCTCGATGGCGTCGGTGCCGGCTGCGAGGACGGCCAGGGCCTCGGCGAGCCGCCGGCTCTCACCCACCACCTCCTTGCTCGCCTGGGCGGATCGGGCGCCGTTCCCGCCGATCACGGCGATGGCGGTCGACAGCTCCTCGACGGCGGCGGCGACCGCCGCGGCGTGCTCGCGACTTTCGTCCGCCCGCGCCGCGGCGCCGGAAGCGAGCTCTTCCAGCCGGTCCGCGAGAGCCCGCAGACCGGCGGCCAGCGACGCCACCCGTCCGCTCGCCGCATCCGCCTCTTCCCGCGGGGGTGCGGCGGCGGCCGGGGGATCGACCGGCACGGCGTCCTCCCCCTCCTGCGGCGGCTGCGCGGCAGGCGGACCCGCGAGGCCTCCGGCCTCCGGAGCCGCGGAGGACCGGGCCCACCGCCATCTCGACAGGCCGGCGAGGGCGAGGAGGGCGACGGCGAGGCCCGCGGCGGCGGAGAACGGATCGGGCGGTTCCCGGAGCGCGGGGATCTGCCATGTGGCGAAGACCGCCAGCGCGACGGCGGTGGCGACCAGCACGGTCGCAGGCACGACGTTCCGCTCGGTCATCCGAGGCTCCCGCTCGTGGTGGCTCCATGGCCGTCCGCCGGGCAAGGTGCCACGGGAATCCGAACAGAGCGTTAACGCGCGTGCCGGGCGGCGAGGCGGGCGAGGTGTCGGGCGGCGAGGGCCGTCGCGAGCGTGGTGAAGAGCCAGCCGAGCACGAGCGGTCGGGCGGTCCCCCCGAGGGCGGCGGCCACCGCGTAGCCGATGCCCGAGGCGAGCGCGAGCTGCAGCGCGCCGAGCAGCCCCGAGGCGAGCCCGGCCCGTTCCGGGAAGGGGGCCATGGCCGCGGCCATGGAGGTGGGGAGCACGAAGCCGGCGGTGGCCATCACCAGGAAGGCGGGAAGCAGCAGTGTCGGCACCCGTGCACCGAAGGCGGCGTGCAGCAGCGGCGCGGATGTTCCC